>CBDTWX010000087.1:0-14518 GCA_965364305.1 uncultured Thermoanaerobaculia bacterium | reverse complement strand
GAGCCGGTGAGATTTCAAGGCCAGACCGTCAACCGTACGGCGCTTTATCTGTGGCAGGAGCGACCTGACGTCACACAGGAGTTCCCAGATCTGGACGGAGACGACCTGCCCCGACTTCTGGAGTGGTACTACACCAAAGGTTTTGATGAAGAGGGCTTTCACGGCGTGTTCCTCGAGGCACTTCGAGGTGCGCCACCGACGATCAAC
The DNA here is from genome assembly GCA_965364305.1 of uncultured Thermoanaerobaculia bacterium. Classification (GTDB taxonomy): domain Bacteria; phylum Acidobacteriota; class Thermoanaerobaculia; order Thermoanaerobaculales; family Sulfomarinibacteraceae; genus Sulfomarinibacter. The sequence goes on along the minus strand of CBDTWX010000087.1, from coordinate 14,311 downwards.
TCGTATCCGTACGTCGCGGAGATCGAGGAAATCGCCACGATCGATCTCGCCAACCCGGGCGAACGAACCGCGTGGCTCAACGAGCCGGTCGACGAGGGTTCCGAACCGGAGTTGACCAGGCTGGCAATGGCGATCTACAGAGTGAGTCCGGGTGTTGAGGAGCTCTATCCGGAGCCTTTGGGGCGGGACAGGAGGCAGTATGCGTACTGGTTCGTGTTGGAGGGCAAGAAAACGTATGCCCTGCACGCTGATCTCGTGGCAGGGGTTCGCCGCACGTTACCGTTCAGGAGCCGAGTGTCGGCGCGTCTGAAAGCACTTGCTCATCTCGGTTCGGTGAAACCGCGACGGCTGGCCATTCCGGGGGGAGTGGGCGGGAATTCCGAGCCTGACTCGCCCGAAGGCTCGTCAACGACAGGTGCCCGGGAATCGTTCTTCGAATTGACGGGTCGGCCAATCCGTACAGCGCCGGTGGTCGGAGTCAATCTCGTAGGATATTTCGAAGGATTGGACGGCGCCCGGAGCTTTGCGTCAACGATCGCAAACGCCCTCACGACGTCCGGCATTCCCCATGTCGAGATTTCGCTAGATCAAGATCTCCCGGACCAGGAGACGTGTCGCCGGTTTCGCCACCACACTGGTGCGCCGTTCCCGGTAACAGTTTTGGCGCTTCTGCCGGACGATTGGGAAAGTGCATTGAAACGGCTTCCAATTGGCCACCGGGTCGGTGTCCGCGTGGTCGGCTACTGCTCGGAATTGGTGAAATCGTCAGGCGTGAATTGGGCGACTATCGTCGACGAAGTGTGGACGCCTACCGACGAGATGAAGCAAAAAATGTCGGGTTCTGTGTCTGTGCCCGTCCGAATGGTACCGGCCGGTGCAGTTCCTTTTGCCGAGAGCGCTGAGGGCACTTCAATTGGACTGGATAAAGATCGATTTTGGTTCTTGACGGTGGGCCATGGAGTGGGCGATGAGGGCGATCGAATCGTTTCGGCTTCCATCGAATGCGTTCGGCGCCTCGTGCGAGACGGAAACAAGAGAGTGGGACTCTGCCTCGCAGTCGGGCCGGGAAAGGGCAAGCTGCTTTCACAGCTCACCCATCTACCGATACACGTCGTTGCAGAGCCACTGCACTCAGCGTTGTTGGACCGGTTGCTCGATGCGTGCGATGGATACCTGGATCTGAGTGAGACTGAAAGGCTTGATCCCATCCTGTTGAAAGCGACGATGAGAGGGTTGCCGTTGGTGGCCGCTTGGCGCGAAGATGAAGGTGATGCCCGTCTCGCGCAGGACGAATCAAGCTCGACTCAAGTTGAACCTCGAACCGAAAAGCGTGGGACGCTTGGATTGGTGACTGCCGCCATGGCAGATACGGCACGTCGTATTGAGGAGCAATCGGAGCCGACAAGCGCTCCGGAAGAAGCGACGCGGCAAACCTCTCAACAATCAGTTTTTGACCTGCAGTGGGCGTCCGAGTTGGAGAGAATTCACGGGTCGGAGGCTGATCGGTGAGACCGGGAGTCAACGTCTACGGGTACGTGTTTGCTGAGAGCGGTATGGGTGAGGTGGCACGGTTGATAGTATCAGCGCTTCGAGAGGGTGGTGTCGACCACGTCGTGATACCCGTCACCCAGACACTCAGCCGCCAGGAGAGCGGTTTCCGCCAAGAAGGTGATTGCGAACCACAGTTCGACATCAACATTATCAGCGTCAACGCGGATTCGATGGCGCTCTTTGTGGATCGTTTTGGGTATTCGGCGTTGGAAGGGCGATACTCCATTTGCGTCTGGGCGTGGGAGTTGGAGGATCTCCCCCGATGGATGGTTCGAAGCTCCGACCTGATTGATGAGGTCTGGGGCATCAGTACTTTTACAGCGCAATCGATTGCCAAAGCCATCTGCCGTCCGGTGCTTTCCTTTCCCTTGCCGATTCAGGTCCCGGTTCCTCCGGATCGGACCCGCCATGGCCTTCAGTTGCCCGAGGGTTTTCTATTCCTGTACTGCTTCGATCTCGACAGCGTCTTTGCCCGGAAGAATCCGTTGGCGGTGATCCAAGCATTCTCGTTGGCATTCCCGGAAGAGGGAACTGCATTCCTCGTGTTGAAGACCATTAACGGCGACCGTCATCCAGAAAACGTGCGTGCAATTCGAGAAGCTATCCGAGGACGCAGAGACATTTCACTCATCGATAAATATCTCACGATGGACGATCAGAGAGCGATGATCGCGTCTTGTGACGCGTATGTTTCGCTTCACAGATCGGAAGGATTTGGCCTCACGATGGCCGAAGCCATGGCACTGGGAACGCCCGTCATCGCCACAGCCTATTCAGGCAATATGGATTTCATGACGGATTTGAATTCGTTCCTGGTGCCGTTTGGATTCACCGAGGTGGGGCCTGGATCCCAGCCGTATCCGCCCGACGCGCGGTGGGCAGATCCCGACGTGAAGGTTGCCGCGGAGCTGATGCGTCGGGTGATAGAAGATCCCGGTGAGGCGAGGAAGAGGTCGGCGCGGGCCAGACGGGACGTTGAGGAATTCCATAGCCAACGAATTCGCGCGAAATTCGTGGTCGATCGTATCGCGCGAATTCGGCGCGAACTCGATCTCCGAAAGCAGGGCGCGAAAGCGGGTGTCCGAGAAATCCCACATGACGAAAATTCGGAGGCGCTCAATGCGAGGGTTGAAAATCTGCAGCGGCACGTGGATGAGAAAACCCTCCGGACAGATGACGTCCCATCTTCTGGTGACCAATCTTCGTTACGACCTGAGGAACCGATTCGTGGTCGGGCTGTCGTGTCGTTCCTTCGAAACCTCTTGGCGCGGCTGCATCATGTAGGCGGCGGTGCAGCACGGAGTCAGGGTCGCCCATCGCCCGGGGGCGAACCAACTCCTTCACTCAACAGAGAGGAAGTCGGCTATTCTCAGGCCGCGTCGTCGATATCCAGACCGGATCAGCTCGTCGCTGCGGCAAGAATCGCGGACGAGGTGGCTGGTGATTGCGAGCAGAGATTCGGCGAGCCTGCTGTCGACGTCGCCCGAACCTTGCGTCTGCTTGCCGCTCGGTTGCGAGGCTTGGCTCGATGACACGAAAGTTCGGCGCTGATTGTTGGTGGCGCTTTCCCGACGAGCGAGCAGAGTGCTCGAGCACCGCCGTCAGTTTCCGGGTAATATTCGTATCGACTTGACGGAACCGGTAGGCAAACGAATCGCGCGGTTGCTATCTTATGCGAATCTTTGCAGGATGATCGCGCCCGGGGGGACAGCAGTGAATGATCCAAGAAGCCGAGTTCCGGTTTTGGTCAGCGTCTCACTGTTGATCGGTTCGGTCGTCCTGTTTTTCGTGCCAGTGACCATTTATTCCGGTAACCTGGATGAGTTCGACGTCTCCTTGCCCGTCATCCTGGCATTCTTCGGTCCCCTAGGCATTGTTTTGACTCTGCTTCTGACGACGGTTGGCATGGTGCTCTCGAAGCAGGCCTTTCAACGATACGTATCGTTTCTGTTTGCATTGGGATTGCTGTTGTGGGTTCAGGGAAACCTTCTCGTTTGGCAGTACGGTTTACTTGACGGGAGCGAGATCGACTGGAGACGGGGAGACTGGAGGGGATATTTCGATAGCGGTGTTTGGCTCAGTCTGTTAGTTGTCGCGGTGGTGTTTCGGAAAAGGATCTCACACATCGCGTTGTTCGGATCGGCTGCGGTCGTAGGAGTCAATGCGGCAGCGTTGGTCTTTCTGACCACCCAATCACCGGAGATCTGGACGGCGAAGAGGTCTGGCGTCGTTCCGGAGGCGCGTCCATCGGATATATTTGGATTCTCCTCTGAGGACAACGTGCTCCAGATCGTACTCGACGGTTTCCAGTCCGACCTTTTTGGGGAGATCATTCGCGAGGATCCGGAGAGGTGGTTCGAAGTGCTCGACGGATTCACGTTCTTCGAAGAGGCGATGGGGGTATTCCCGACCACCCGAATGAGCGTTCCGGCCATGATGAGTGGCAAGGTGTACGAAAACGACGTACCGATGTCTGATTTCATCACTGACATGTCGATGGGCCAGACAATTTCCAACGCCCTCTTCGACGCCAGGTACGACGTCCACATCGTGCCTGACAACAACTGGTATTACCGAAAGGGAAGGTACTCAGCCTACTATCATATTCGCGTCCCATATGATGACTCAGCCAACCGGCACGAGCTCTCTACCGCCGCCAAGATTCTCGATCTCGTCGGTTTCAGGGTTGCGCCACACTTTCTCAAGAGTGTTGTATTTGCCGACGGCAAGTGGCGGATTCGGAGGATGTTCGAGCAAAGCCCCGGCTCCAACATTCCTAGTATGTCGAATCGGTCTTTTCTCCGAGACTTTATCGACACCTGCACGGTTGATCGTAAACGGCGCACATTCAAGTACATCCATCTGATGACCACCCATGGGCCGCCCGTTCTCACCACCACGTGCGACTACGCGGGCAAACGGCTACCGTCGACGCGAGCCAACCTCAAGATACAGGCCCGCTGCGGTTTTGAGCAGGTGATGCTCCTGCTGGATAAGCTCAGGAGACTTGGTATTTACGATCGATGTTTGATCGTCATCAACGCCGATCACGGCGCCGGTGACTGCGTGGACAACGATGTCATGCTGATGCATGAGGAATCGATAGGCGCGCTCGGCGGCGTCACGGCTCACGAATTCCGTCGGATGGTCGGATCTGCTTCGCCGTTACTTCTTGTGAAGCCTCCAAGAAGTGCAGGACTACTGAGAGTATCGCGGGCGCAGGTCTCACTGACCGACATTCCCGATACGATCAGCAGTATGGTGGACCTCGGTCGGCGGTTTGGAGGGAGGAATGTCTTCGAGGTCGGAGATGACGAGTCGAGGGAGCGCCGATTCAACGACTACAGATGGAGGCACGAGAACTGGCAGGACGAATTTTTCGATCGAATGGACAGGTGGGTGGTCAGAGGCAGCGCATTTGACGTGAGGTCCTGGACGCGAGAATCGCCGGCCTATTCCCCTGAAGTCTTCGATACCCGGTTCACAGTCGATTTCGGGACTCGCGACGCCGCCCGCTATCGTGTCTCGGGGTGGGGTCGGGACGAGGAGTCCAAATCGGGCGAGTCATTCAACTGGGCGGTCGGCAAGACCGCCAAGTTGATACTTCCAATACCCAGTGGTGGGACATCTCTACTTTCAGCAACGATTTCTACAGCCGATTTCCACGGTCCGCAACAAATCGACATTCTCCTGAACGGAAGATTCGTGGGTACATGGACCCTCACCACTCCGTGGAAATTTTCACGGCGCCATGTGGTGATCGATGCTGCTGATCGAAGACCCGATATGAGCACCGTAGAATTCAAATTCTCCAGCCATTGGCCAGAGGACGGAGGTAGGCGGCCTGTGGCAGTTGCATTCGCTTCGATCAGCGTAGGAGGGCTGCCAAGGTCGATTCCAGATGGTTGACAGACGTTCGCCAGCCTCACGGTGACGAACGCAACTCTGAAACTCCCCGTTTCGAGATGGAACTGCTGTACTCGATTGATTGTTACCGTTGCCGGCTTGATGCGTCCTACAAGATGTGAGTACAATCGATAAGGGTTAACAAAACCGAGAAGGAGAAAAAAATGAAAGCTCGATCCGTTCTACTGTTCTCAGCCGTGGTCGCCTTGGCAATCGCGCCGATCCTCCATGCGGCTTCGCTTTCGGTGAATGGCGGCGCTGCTCTCGAGGGAAGCTTCGGGCTCGAGGTCCTCATGAACGATACGTCCTCGGCCTACGTGATGGATGATTCACCTGTCAATGAGACCGTATACCGAGCCGAGTTCCTGTTGGATCTGAACGATCTCAACTTTAGCGCCAGCTCGGGTCCGAGTTCCAACCATTCGATTCTGAAACTGTGGGACATGGACGTGCCGGGGCCGCTGCCCAGGCAACACGTCATCATCGGCATTCGGCTTGGCGGTGACGGAAAGTACAAAGTCTTCTGCAAGTTGATCCAATATGACGGAGCGACTTCTTGGCCGATCTGGAGAACGGATCTCGGATCGCCAATGGAGCTGAACCTACCCAGCACCGCGGGTGGATACCCAGTCGGTGTGAGGGTCGAGTTTGTCCAGGGAACCACGGGCGGTGGCGGAGCGGATGGAATTGTCCGGTTTGCGAGGTACACCAACTTCGATCCGGGCAATTGGAACACAAAGGAACACGTCGCGGTTTTGAACTACCTCCTCGATGTCGATAGAGCTTACTTCGGAGCCATGGCTGCCGACGCTACGAGCACCGGGTCGTTCTATCTTGATAGCTTCCAATCTTTCAGAACTCTCGCACCTTGATCTGACGCGGCCTTATCAGACTGACTTTTCAGCAGTTGCACGATAGCCCGATTTAATCGGGCTATTGTGCGTGTTATCTTCTGGATCGGCGGAAGGCGTGGCAATCGGCCGCCATTCATCATCAACGGGGCGGAGGTTTTTTGTGCGTGGCGTGTTGACTGATTGTCGGTGGAGTAGCGATCGGAACGGGTGGTTGGCCCGGGGTATCGGTATTGCAGTCATCGCATGCACCATGGCGTTGAGCGCTTGCTCGCAGCCGATCTCGGATCGAGAAGCCCCTCCCAACATCATCCTTGTATCCCTGGACACCCTTCGTGCGGATCACCTCGGGTGCTATGGATCCGAACGTAACACCAGTCCCGCGATCGACGCCATCGCAAAAGAGAGCGTCGTGTTTCTGCGTGCCATCGCACAGTCCTCGCACACGTCCGCGTCCCACATTTCTCTGTTTCAGTCCCGATACCCCTCTGCCGCGAAAGAGTCGGCCTCGCATCTGGCGGAAGCATTTGACCGCGCAGGGTACCAGACCGCCGCCTTTACCGGTGGTGGAAAAATATCCGCCAAGTCGAGGTTCGGTTTTGACCGTGGCTTCGAACGGTACGAGGACATTCCCCAGGGATTGAGTAGGTCCGCGCCGATCATCGAGGATTGGCTCCAATTTTCAGCACAACGACCCTTCTTTCTGTTCATTCATACGTACGATATCCACTCCCCGTACGACCCAGGACCACCGTTCGACACCCTGTACTTTCCGGAGTACGACGGTCCGGTGGTGCCGGAAAAGACCCGAGATTACCTCCGTGAGCTCATTGGTGCCGAGGGGAGAGACCACCGAGATCCGGAAATTCTGTGGGACGATGCCGATCGCCAAAAACTTGAGGCTCTCTACGACGGTGGCATCAACTACACCGACGAGTATATGAGGCAGCTCTTCGATCTCCTCGGGAGGACGGATGCCTGGAATTGGGATGCCGACATTTTGGTGTTGATCTCGGATCACGGTGAGGAGTTTTGGGACCACGGATCCGTCGCGCATGGACAGACCCTATACCAAGAATTGATCAGAGTCCCCTTGATCGTCCGCCTGCCGGGCGGTCAAGCTGCAGGTTCGAGAATCGTCGAAACCGTTCAGCTCATGGACCTTGGACCGACACTCTTGGACCTGGCCGGGGTCGAGAAGCCTGCAACTTTCTGGGGAAATAGCCTGTTGAGCTTGATGAATGGTCAGTCCGAATCAGTCAACCAGAGCGTCATCAGCCAAACCACAGGCGTGAAATCGATCATTCAATACCCTTGGAAGCTGATCATAAACACCACGAAGGGTGATGAGGTTCTATTCAATCTTGAGGATGACCCCGCGGAGCGTTTCCCGCTTCAACAACAGCATCCGGAGATAGTCGAAAGACTGAAGGTTCGTCTGCGGGCCGAAGTCAAGAATGAACCTGTCCCCGAGCTTTTCGTTGACTCCGATGTGGTCGACGATGAGGAACTGAAAGAGCAGCTGCGAGTTCTGGGGTATATCAACCGATGAGCCCCCCTCATTCTGCGGTTCGCGCAGACAACGGCGAGGTTGAATTCGATTCTACGAACGGCTCGACCGATTCGGGGTGGTGCCGATGAAGAGTGAGCGAGGAATCTCGCCGGTCAGCATCGACCCGTCGGCGCCTTCACTGGCTCTCGGAGCCCTCCACATTGTTGCCTTGTGTGCCTTCGGAATCTCACAACCCGTTTTCGAAATCACGTCTCGAGGCGCCGCGTTTTTCGTTGTCAGGGGCTCCCGGCCCCTGGATATCCTCTTCTTGGTCGGATTTCTTGCGGTGGTCTTGCCAGGCCTTCTGATCCTGATTGAGATCACGATTCGATACACTCTCGGGAGGCGGACGCAGCTGTCTTTCCATTACGCCGCCGTCTCTATTCTCGTTTTTCTTTACGTGCTTCAGGTTTTCAGGAAGCTGCACAATAGCGGCGGCGCGCTGACGTTAGTGGGCGCAGGGTTGCTGGCGGTTGTCATCGCTCTGGCATATTGGCGGCTGGGGTTCGTTCGGCAATTCCTTACCCTGGTTTCTGTCGCGGCCCTCGCATTCCCTATCCTTTTTGTCTTCGCATCGCCAGTTCGGCAGCTGGTGTTTTCGAATCCGGACGAGGCAGGAGTGAGTGGCACATCAATCCGGCTCGAGGAGAGACCCCCTATTTTCTTCATCGTGCTCGACGAACTCCCCGTGACGTCGCTCCTCGACGGGACGGGGAGGATCGACGCACAGAGATTCCCAAACCTTGCAGCTTTTGCCGATACCGCCAACTGGTTTACAAATGCGATGACGGTTTCGGCGGACACCTCGACTTCGGTTCCGGCCCTGTTAAGTGGTCTTCAGCCGACGGACAAGAAGGTCCCGACGGTGACCGAGTATCCGAACAACCTATTTACTCTATTTCGCGACACGTACTCGATGAATGTGTTCGAGGAAGCCACCCTGCTCTGCCCGCCATCCCTCGTGTCCACTCGCCGGAACACGGACGGCTTCAACCGTCGGATGGCTTCGATGTTTGAGGATCTCGCGGTCGTTTATCTCCACCTCATCACTCCCGCGCACTTTGCCGCCGCCCTCCCTGCAATCAACCAGGGTTGGGGCGGATTCCTCGATGAGGAAACGAGCGCCGGTCTATCGAATGGCGAGAGTGTCATCGGTGCCAGGGGTGCCGGGGAGGACGGGCTCGCGAGCCCCTCTGAGCTCGCCGAGCGGGCGCATGAAAGTCTCTGGGGCGATCGCGATTTGAGATTTCAGGAGTTCATGGATTCGCTCAGAGCCGGTCCGCGAACCTCAATCAACTTTTTCCACTGGCTCATGCCGCACAGACCTTGGGTCTACCTTCCGAACGGTAAGCAGTACTGGACGCGCAGAAAGATCGACGGCGTAGAGCAGACGGGAGAAGACTGGATCGGTCCACAGTTTTTGGTGGATCAATTCCACAGCCGCCACCTCCTACAGCTTGCCTATGTCGACAAGCGTCTGGGAGATTTTTTCGATAGACTCGTGAAACTCGGGGTTTTTGACGATGCCTTCATCGTGATCGTTGCCGATCACGGGGCCTGCTTTTCCGCAGGCGACAAGTGGAGAGAGCTCACTCAGACCAACGTCGGTGAAATCGTCTTCGTGCCGCTGCTGCTCAAGACACCTGGTCAGACGAAGGGTGCGGTTTTCGCGGGATTTGCCCGAACAACGGACATTCTACCCACTATTGCAGGCGTTCTTGGCGCGGATTTGCCGTGGAGCGCGGATGGTTCGAACTTGCTCTCGCAGTCCGCCGAAACCCCGGAAGACGTCGGCATCACAGACTTCAAAGGCAAAACGTGGAGATTCCTGTATCGGAAATTGCTGGACGAAAAGGCGCGTGTTCATCGGAGAAACGTGGAGCTCTTCGGCCTCGAACGAAAAAAACGATCGCTCTACGGAGTCGGTTCGTATCTCGAGCTTCTCGGAAAAGATCCACAGGCCTACAAGGTTGTTGACGGGGACTTCCAATTCGAATTCGAACAGGAGCCGCTATTTGCAGATGTGGATCCAGCGGGTCGGTTCATCCCGGCGAGCGTTACTGGGCATCTCAAGCTACAAGATCAATTCGAAGGGCACGAAAGGGCCGCGATAAGCGTCAATGGCCGAATCGCCGGCCTCGGAGACGTATATCGTTTCGGTGACGCTGTTCGGTTTTCCGGCCTTGTTGCCGATCATGCCTATCGAGCGGGATCAAACCGGGTGAGGCTGTTTCTTATCGGGGAGGGACCTGGCGGAGAGATCACCCTGACCGAGGCAGAGCAGTCTGATCGGGACTCTCATATCAACCGAGTCTCGATCGATCCGTTCACCGGTTTTGTGGTTGGCGAGGGTGGTCAGCGCTATTCGATAGCCCAGATGGGACAGGTGCGTGGGAAGGTCGAGGACATCGTCACGCAGGACGAAGTGGTGACGCTGATCGGTTGGGCTGCGGACTTTTCGAATCGGCGCCCGCTTGACCGGGTTGCGGTCTTCGAGGGCAAGCGTACTCTTGCGTCCACCGATAGCTTTATCGAGAGGGTGCACGTTGCGCAGTATCTGGGAGTGTCACAGGATACGGCTTTTGGCTGTAGTCTCGTACTGCCGACTCGCCGTGTGGCTGAATTGAAGGAAACGCCACTTTTCTTCGCCCTGTCCGAAACGAGGGGTACGGCGACCCAGCTGAGATTTACCGAGGCAACGCTCGAAAAGTTACGTCGAATTGCGGGTGGCCGAGGATTGGACCATGGAGAGCTCTTTCGTCTGTCGGGGACCACCCTGACACGCGTCGATGGTGATTCTGTAGAGCTGCGTAGAGGCGCTGTTTCCGGGTCCATCGATGTCGCCCAGAGAACCGTTTCCGGCTTCACGTTCTTTGGGTGGGCCGCTGACATCAAGCGATCACGGGGCGCCGCAGCAGTTCTGTGCTTTGTCGACGGACAGTTCTCTGGTTCAAGACTTCCGGCGCTGTCACGTCCCGACGTTGCCCGGAGCTTTGAGAATCCAGCTCTCGGGCAGACCGGGTTCTCGTTCACGCTTTCCGCTGACTTCTTTCGAGATCGAGAGGCACCGCGGATCAGGTTCATCGCAGTCGCGGAGGACGGAAACGCGTCGGAGCTGAGATACCCCGAAGGCTACGAGTGGTAAAGGCTCGGCTCTACACGGATATCTCACGAAATTAGAAGAGCGGGCTACACCAATCTTCGGCTGCAAGGCCCGATGCACCGCACCCAGCGCCGTATTCTCGCCTCGGGGTGCTCGACGTACTGTCACGTACGCCTCCGCGCCCCTCGGGTCGAAAACGACCCTGGGCACGTCACCTCGAACCTTTCGCTTCGAACGCTGGTGAATAGTCCGGGCTAAGCTCTCGCCTCCAGGAGAAAGAGCACCCTGCCGTCGGCACCCACGGGTTTCGAGTCTGAGATGGTAAAGAAACGACCGAACTCGATCTCGAACCACTCCTGTGTGTAGGCATCAAAAATGTCGACGCGGTTCCGTAACAACCGCTGAACCTGCGGGTCGTCCTTCGGCACCCATTCGATGATCAGCCAGGAGCAGATCGATCTCGCAAACTCCGCGACGCGGACCAGGGGTATGTTGTTGGCGATCGCCAGGTGGTGGATCAACGCGAGCATCATGACGAGATCGACCGGGCCCCGGTCGACCAACGACATGCGTTCCTGATGGGCCCAGCCGATCGCGGGGCTCGGGTTGGTGAGGTCGGATCGCAAGGCAAGCAGGTTCTTCCGGCCCTGCCGTTTGGCGTTCGAGTAACAAATCTCGACACATGCCGGGTCAATATCGAAGGCGGTCGTTCTGACTCCCTTTTCCGCAGCGATTTCCGAAAACAGACCGGTGTTGGCTCCGAGGTCCCAGGCGGTGGCCGGGGCAACACGGTCGATGTAGTCGCCGACAATCCGCCTTTTTTCCTCGACGGCATCGGAGTCGTACGAGCTTGTTTCGTAATAGTCCGCCCATTCAGTTCCGATGGGTTTCCAGGACAACTTTCGAATGAGCGAGCTGAGTGTGTCGGGCAGCGCCCGCACTCCAGTTTCATTGACCCGAGGTTTCTTGATTGGTCTCGCTTTCTCCGACGACGTGTCGGAGTATTTATTTTGCATCCAGGCGTGCAGGAATACGTGCATCAACAGACCGGGCCTCAGCCGTGCCTTGCGGGGAAGCAGGCGCGCGGCGAGGTCGAGCGGCACGCCGTCGATAAAGGTCTCCATGAATCGCTGCAGACGGATATCGGTGAGCGACATCAGGGCAATAGGCGCCAGGAAATGGCTGCAGAATTGCCCATAGGCCACCCACGGTGAACCCGGTTCATACTCTTCGAACGACAGGGTATCGATAAATACCGGCTTCCCGCGGTCGAACTGGATGTTGTAGCTGCTCGCATCCTTGAGGGACATTCCCTTTTTCAGGGCGCGGCGCTGCACGTCAAGGGTGGCCAGGGCCGCGTCCTTGTACATGCTGAAGCTCCACTCGTAGGGGTAGGAGATAAAACCGATCTGGCGTGGGCGAAGGACTCGAACCGAATCGTTTGCAGGCGAGCCAATTTCCTCGTGGGAGACCAAGAGCCTGGCTTCGGTGAGCTCCTCATACAATCCGCTGTCCATCAGTCTTCGGTAGTTCGACTCGTACACCTGATTGACCTGGCGATAGACCAGCCCGTCCGATCCGCGAAAGACAAAACCGCTCGGGTCGCGAAACGATGCTGGATCGATCTCAGTTGTTGCAGGTTCCATATTCCGATCGACTCCTCGTCTCAGTCGCTCGCCCCCAAAACGAGCCCGCTGCCAAAAATTCGGTTTCGGCTGATGGGCTCCGAGAAGGCTGTTCGGCCGGCAGCAATTCTACATCGTGCGGTCTCCGTCGGAACCGCGTCATCGAGCCGTGTGAGCCGTCAGTCCTTGTCCACCAGCCGGCCTTTCGTGGTGGTCACACCGCCAGCCGCCGTGCTCCTTTCGACAATCCACTGTTGAAGCAGTTGAGCCAGATTCGACGTCATCCAATACAGGACCAGGCCGGCCGGGAAAGAGTAGAAGAGGACGAGAAAGATGACTGCGAGGATCACCATGAACCACTTCTGCTTGGCCCTTTCGACAGGATCGGCTTGTGAGCTTGCCGTGATGTTCGAGACGAAGACCTGGGTTGCAGCCATGAAAAACGGTAGAACGTTGAAGTAGGGTCCGAAAAACGGAAGATCGACCCCGAGATGGAAGAGCCGATCGGGCGCGGCGAGATCATCGATCCACAGAAAGCTCGCACCGCGAAGCGCGAACGACTGTCCCAAAAGGTTGAACAGCGCTACAAATATCGGTATCTGAACGATCAACCAAAGACAGCCCTTGAGCGTCGAGATCGGACCAACACCATGTTCTTTGTAAACCTCCCATGACTCCTGGCTGCGTCGTTTCGGATCGTCCTTGTACTTCTCGTTGATCTCCGCCATGCGCTCTTTGAACTCGCCCTGTTGTGCAGCGATTCGGGCTTGATGCTTGAGCCCGATATGGGCCAGCGGCAGAGTGATCAATCGAATGACGACCGCCAGACCGATGATCGAGAGCCCCCAGCCCGGGATGATCGCGTGCAAAAGGTCGAGCATCCACATGATGGCGAAGCACAACCACCGCATCCAGCCCCACAAACCCGGAAAAAGAATGGCGTCGAGCCCGCCCGACGTGGACCTCAATAGATCCGCGTCTTTCGGACCGAAGAAAAAGCTATACCTCAGCTCGATCGTTTCGTTGGGAGCGATCGAAAGGGGTGAGCCGAAGAGCGTGAGTCGGGGAAAGAACCGTGGATCGTCCGCTGGTTCCACGGTCTCACCTTCAAGGCGTGGATCAATCCACGCTCTGGACGACGAAAAGGCAGCCGCAGCCGTTGAATCCACGTCGGGGCTCAATGCCGCCAGGAAGTAGCGTTGGTGAATTCCTCCCCAGCGAATTGATTCGGTGACGCGAATCTCGGTCTGCGCGACGTCGAGCTCGAGCTGTCTGACATCCTGATCCGTGGCGAGCACGGGACGCACGAATGAATAGAAACCGCTGCCCACCCCTCGAATGGTTTGAGGTGGATCGCCGAGCCCCGGACCGAGAATGACCCCCAGCCCCCGTCCTTCGGCGCCGATGTGAATGCTTTCCGCGCTTTCATTCTTCAACGAGATGGCGAACACCGACTCGAAACCTCGGTCGGGTATCCGATAGGTCTTGGTGATCGTCAATTTCTTTGAGGAGGGGGACGAGTGAAAGCTGATCACGTTCCAGCCGCCGGATCGGTGTCGCTGCGCGGTGAATACCGTCTCGTTCAGATTGAAATGAACTCCGTCGGTGTCGGGCGGAAAGTCGATCTCGAACGGTTTCGGCCGAGAGATGGCGTCATGTGTTGCTATGAGATCGACTCTGCCTGGCTTTGATCCAATCACCCCTGGGTCGACGATTTCCCAAC
>CBDTWX010000086.1:0-14581 GCA_965364305.1 uncultured Thermoanaerobaculia bacterium | reverse complement strand
CCGACGACCTCCTGAATGCCATTCAGGCGCTCTCCCAACTGAGCTACGGCCCCACAGGGACGCACTTTGTAGCAAAGGGCGAGGTTCATGTCAATCGACCGCCGACCTGGGCGCCGGCTTGGCGAACGGCCGAAATCGCACTGCGAGGAAGAGACTCTTTGGAGGTTTTCCGTTCAAACACGAGCGTCGGTCCGATCGACCCGCGCAAATTTATCGCTCGGCAAGTGGGTGATAGAATGCCCTTTGCGGGGAAGCGCATGGGGCCTGGTGGCTTCCGCGGACTTCAAATCCGTTGGGCCGGTCTCAATAGGGCCGGTCGGAGGGTTCGATTCCCTTGCGCTTCCGCCACCTCATTGCGTGGCGGAAGCGAAGAGCGGGCGATTTGAGGAAGAAAGTCTATCTGATGTCGAGTGACAGATTCGTCTACCGAAGCGATCTCGAGAAGACTCCATTGCCGGAGATTCTCTCGACGGTCAATCGGTACGGTGTGCCCGGGATGTTGGAGGTCGAGCACGACGACTTCACCAAGCGGGTGTACCTCCTCGAAGGCGACATCATCTTTGCCACTTCGACCGACCGCGACGAGTCGTTGGGGCAGTATCTGGTGCGTGCGGGAGAGATCACCGAAGACGAGCTCCAGAGGTCGACCGACGAGCTGTCCAACACCCCAGGTGCCCGCCACGGTGAGATCCTCGTGCGGATGGGTCTTCTCAACCGCGAGAAGCTCGGTTCAGCGGTGCGCAAGCAGGTGCAGGCGATCGTCTGGAGCCTCTTCAACTGCACGGAGGGGACGGTCTCCTTCAAGGTCGGTCGCTCCAGGGAAGACGAGGTATTCAAGATCAAGATTCCGACGGCGCGAGCCATCATCGCGGGGTGCCGGCGAATTGCGGATCCGAAGGTGATTACCGCTCGGATGGGGGGCCGTTCCTCGGTCGTCAAGCGTCTGCCGCGCCCCCCCCACCTCGAAAAGCTCAGGCTTGAGCCCGACGAGCGCGAGCTCCTCGAGCTCGTCGACGGAAAACGAACGCTGTACGAGCTGTGCGAGGCCGGCCCCGCAAGCGCCGGAGCGAACGCACGAGTGCTCTATGCGTTTTCCGAGCTGCAGATGGTGGCGGTGGATCCCGCCTCGAACGGCAAGATTCTCATCCAGGTGCGGGGGTAGGCGTCCGATGCCGCTGTACGAGTACGAGTGTTTCGTCTGCAATCACCGCTTCGAGAGGATTCGGAGGGTCGCCGACGCCGCGCTGGTGGAGTGTCCGGAGTGCGGGGGTTCGGTACGGCGGCTTCTCGGTGTGCCGGCGCTCCAGTTCAAAGGCAGCGGCTGGTACGTCACCGACTACGGCAAAGGCAACGATGGCAGGTCATCAGCCCTCGCCAAGAAAGACGACACCGAGTCGCCCGCTCCAAAGCCCGAAAGCAAACCGAAAGAGAAGCCGGCCAAAAAGACAGCCGAAAAATCCGATTAGGAGCGGGGTTTCAGGATTCGGGAATGCCGCCTGAACCTCGATCATCGTGGGGCGGGTGGGGGAAAATTCCGAATTCCGAATTCCGAATTCCGAATTCTTGATTCCTCATTCCTCATTTTCCACGGGATATCCGGCCACCTTCTCGAACTCGATGGACTCGCCGACTATGATTTCATGCGCAGCGATACTGCCCGCGGCGAGCTCGAGGACCGCCCGCGAAGCGGTTTCCGGCGTGAAGCGGGGGCATGGCTCGGCGGTGCACGGCTGGGCGTTCGCCACCACCTCGACCACCCGACCGGAATCGTCAAGGAAGATTATGTCGAGAGGGACCAGCACGTTCATCATCCAGATCGTGGCGAAGCGCTCCTCTTCCCAGAGAAGGAGCATTCCGCGATCCTCGGGCAGCAACGGCCTGAACATGAGACCGGTGGTGGTCTCCTCCGGGGTCGTGGCCAGCTCGATGTCGACCGAAAACCCGTCGGGGAGAATAGCCCGCGGCCGCTCGACTGCGGTGCGATTCTGACTCGGTTCGGATGCGACCTGCTGCGGGACCGGCTGATTGCACCCGGCCGTGAGCAGGAGGGCCAACGCAAGGGTTGCGGTAGATCGCCGAGAACGGTGCCAGGGTTTCGGGTGCATTTCAGTCTCCACTCGGTTGAAGTGTGTCGGTGGCTCAGTCGTCGCGCGCAAGACCGAGCTTCTCGGCATGATACCGGAACGCACGGTAGGACATCCGCAGAAGCTCCGAGGCGCGCTTTTGGTGCCCGCCCGTCCTCTCCAAAGCTTGCCTCATCAGTGACTTGCGCATATTGTCGAGGTACTCGTCGATGTCCAAGCCCTCTTCGGGCAGCCCGGCATGCTCGATCGCTGGATCCTCCGGGTCCCCGCGGAGGTGCACGGGCAGGCTGCCTGACGAAATCATCTCGGTGGCCTCGAGGGCCACCGTGCGCTCGATGACGTTTTCGAGTTCGCGGACGTTGCCTGGCCAGCTGTAGGCCTGGAGCACTCGCAGCGCATCAGGAGTCAGTCTCTTTGGGGGTTGACCGAAATTTTTGCAGGTTCGTTCCACGAAGTGTCTCGCGAGATCCGGGAGGTCTTCCGGCCGCTGGCGCAGCGGGGGAAGGTGGACGTGCAGAACGTTGAGGCGGTAGTAAAGGTCCTCACGAAAGTCGCCGTCCTTGACACCCCTCTGGAGGTCGCGATTGGTCGCTGCCACGACGCGGACGCTGACCTCGACCTCACGGCTCGCGCCGACCGGCCGCACACGGCGCTCCTGGAGCACCCGCAGAAGCTTGACCTGCATCAGCGGCGTGAGTTCTCCGACCTCGTCGAGCAGGAGGGTCCCGCCCTCGGCGTCGACAAAGAGACCCTTGTTGTCGCGCACCGCGCCCGTAAACGACCCGCGGACGTGCCCGAAGAGTTCGGACTCCAGCAGACCCTCGGGGAGGGCGCCGCAGTTGACGCTCAGAAAAGGCCCGTTGGCGTTGGCGGAAAACGCGTGGATTGCCTGCGCCAGGAGCTCCTTTCCGGTGCCGCTCTCACCGGTGATGAAGACCGTGGAAGGGGTCGCCGCGAGCCTTGGAACCATGTCGAGAATTCGCCGAATGGCCGGACTCGAACCGATGAAGTTTGGAACCTCACGCGGTTCCGCGATCTCTTTCCCGGCGCCGAGGAGCTTGTCCAGAATGAGCTTGAGGTCCTCGACATTGAATGGTTTCGAAAGGTACTCGGCGGCCCCCGCACGGAGCGCTTCGAGGGCATGCTGCGGCGTCGTATGGGCGGTGATGATGATGAACGGACTCTCGATCTGGCGTTTGCGCGCCTGCTCGAGCACTTCGAGTCCACTCCCGTCGGGAAGCTTGAGATCGCACATCACGAGGTCGAAATTTTCGCCGGTAACCGCTGCCACGCCGCTTGCAACCGTGTCCGCGGTGGTCACCTCGTACCCTTCCTGTTCGAGCAGGATGGTGAGGAACTCGCGCAGCGACTGTTCGTCGTCGACGACCAGGATGCGGGCGCGGCTCATGCTGCCTCCTTCTGGATCGGGAGCTCGACGGTCACGACGGTGCCGCGCCCGGGTTTGCTGTCGATGGCGATCGTGCCGGCGTGCTCGGCCACCGCCGCGTACACGACTGCGAGACCGAGACCGGTCCCTCCGGGTCGCGTGGTGACGAACGGCTCGAATGCCTGCCGTCGAACCTCTTCGGTCATCCCGATGCCGTTGTCCCGCCAGCGCAACACCACTCGGCCGTCCTTCTGTTCGGCCGAGATCTCGAGATCACCGCCTTCCGGCATGGCCTGGAGCGCGTTGCGTGAGAGGTTCCAAAAGATCTGCCGCAGGAGGTGCTCTTCACCCTCGAGCACGAGTTTGTCGGGGACCTTGAGCTCGAGCCGGTGGTCGTCGTGCTGCTCCTCGGAACGGCCGAGAAGGTCCACACAATCGCGCAGCATGGCGCCGAGATCGCAGGGGCCGAGGGCTGCCTGATGGGGGCGAGCGTACTCCAGGAACCCATCGAGGATTCCCGAGAGGCGGCGCGACTCGCCGACCAGAATATGCAGCAGGCGCTGGCCGTTGTCGTCGAGCCCGCCGGCAGACTCCAAAACCTGGGCCGATCCTGAAATCGAGGCGAGGGGATTTTTGATCTCGTGGGCCATGCGGGCTGCCATCTCGCCGACCGCCGCCATCCGCTCCTGCATCCGCTGACGCTCGGCCTCGACCTTGATTTCGGAGAGGTCCTGAAAGGTCACGATGAAGCCGACGACGGTTCCGAATTCGTCCGTGAGCGGACCGATGGTCAATCCCAGACGGATCCCGGTCGTTGCCACCGTGCCCTCGAGTCGCACCACCTTGCGGTCCCGCGCCCGAGTCTTGAGCAGCGCCCAATTCTGTTCCTCGAGTGGGATAACCTCTTCGAGCGGTGCACCGGTGATGGCTTCTCCGTCGGCGATATCCAATATCCGCGCACCCGCGGGATTGAGGTGTAACAACCCTCCGTCGAGATCGCTGGCGACGATGCCCGCGCCCACCGACCGCACCACGTGATCGGTCAGGGCGACGAACTGCCTGGCGCGTTCGCTCTCCTCCTGAAGCCGGCTGTGGGCGCTGCGCAGCGACTCGCCGAGGTACGACACCAGGACCGCCACCAAGACGAAGCCGACCACATTTGTCAGAAGCTGGACCAGGATGCGTGATGTCGGCAGGGCGATCTGGATTCCGGTGAGATTCTCCGGCACCGGCAGCACCTCGAAGACCATCAGATCCACGAGGAGCCCGTAGGCGATGGCCGAGAGCCCGGCAAAGATCAAACCTCCACCGCGCATCAGCATGGCGGCGACGGCTATGACCGTCAGGTAGAGGAACGAAAACGGAGAGTAAAGGCCTCCAGTGAAATAGACGAACCCGGTGACTACCGCGATGTCGCCGACAAGCTGAATCCACGACTGGAGCCGGGGTGAAATCTCGCGCCGGTAGAGAATGAGATAGAGGAGTGAGAGCCCGAAGCTGAAGAGGATCAGACCGTAGAAATTTTTCAACGGCAGAATTCTCTGGCTGGTGACCTGGATCAGCAGAATGCCCAGGAAGAGGGTGGAAATCACCACCAGGCGGACGCCCATCAACCATCGCAACGCCTTGGGGGACGGATGCGGGCCAGATGGAGCCCGTTCCATACTCCTCTGGTCGGCGGTCGTGTGCGACCGCTCTGTCATCAGCCGATCTGGCTGATCAGCGAGAACATCGGCAGGTACATGGCAACCACGATCGTGCCGATGACGACACCGAGAAATGCGATGATCACCGGTTCGATCAGCGCCATCATGCCTTCAACCGCCGAGTCGACCTCGTCCTCATAAAAATCAGCGATCTTGCTCAGCATGGTGTCCATGGCACCGGTCTGTTCACCAACCCCGATCATCTGGCACACCATCGGCGGGAACTGTTCGGACCGCGTGAGGGGCTCGGCAAGGCTCTTGCCCTCCTCGACCTCCTTGCGGACCTTGAAGAGGGCCTCCTCGATGACCGCGTTGCCCGAGGTGCGGGCGGTGATCTCGAGCGACTCGAGAATCGCCACACCAGAGCTGAGCAGCGTGCCCAGGGTGCGACAGAATCGGGCAACCGCGATCTTCCGCATCAAAATCCCGAAGACCGGCGTTTTGAGGATGATCTTGTCGATTTGATAACGGCCCGCGTCGGTCTGATAGTACTGGCGAAGTCCGAAGATCCCGCCGCCCACCACGAGAATGATCAACCACCAGAAGTTGCCGATGAAGTTTGAAATGTTGACGACGATCTGGGTGAGGAAGGGCAGCTGTCCGCCGAGGCCCTCGAAAAGGGTGGCAAAGACCGGGATCACCTTCCACAGGATGACGTACACGACGATGATCGCGATGGTCACGACCGATGCCGGATAGACCATTGCGGACTTGACCTGGGACTTCAGCTTGACGGCTTTCTCGATGTAGTTGGCCAGGCGCTGGAGGATGGTGTCGAGAATACCGCCGGCTTCACCTGCGGCGACCATGTTGACGTAGAGGTCGTCGAAAGCCTGCGGATGTTTGCGCATCGCCTCCGCCAGTGAAGAGCCACCTTCGACGTCCTGTCGCACCTGGAGAATGACCTTTTGAAAGGACTTGTTGTCCTGTTGTTGGCCGAGGATGTCGAGACACTGCACGAGCGGCAGACCGGCGTCGATCATGACCGAGAACTGGCGCGTAAATACTGCGATGTCCTTGGAGCCGATTCCGCCACCAAACTTCGGCAGGGCTATTTCCTTACCCTTTTCCTTGACCGTGGTGACGACGATCTGTTGCCTGCGGAGGGCGGCAATCACCGCATCTTTGCTGTCGCCGATGAGCACGCCCGTTTGCGCCACGCCGCTCCGGTCGCGGCCCTTCCACTCGTAACTGGGCATCTCAGTTACCTCCTTGCCCGCCGCGCATCAGCGGGAGTCGAGTTGACCGTGCCGACTCCTCTATTGATCATATCCTGCAACTCGTCCGGATATGAACTGTAGGAGAGCGCCACCTGCAACGAAATCATCCGGCGGTGATAGAGGGTTGCCAACGCCTGGTTGAAGGTCTGCATCCCGTGCTTTACCTGCCCGGCCTGCATCATCGAGTAAATCTGGTGGATCTTGTCCTCACGAATCAGGTTGCGGATCGCCGAGCTCGGGATGAGGATTTCGCAGCACAGGGCCCGACCCTTCCCCGACGCGCGTCTGAGCAGAGACTGGCAGATGATGCCCTCGAGCACGAAGCTCAGCTGGGCGCGAATCTGCGACTGTTGATGCTCAGGAAAGACATCGACGATTCGGTTGATGGTCTGGGGCGCAGAGTTGGTGTGCAGGGTGGCGAACGTGAGGTGACCGGTTTCCGCGATGCGGAGGGCACTCTCGATGGTTTCGAGATCGCGCATCTCACCGATCAGCACCACGTCGGGATCTTCTCGGAGCACCGAGCGCAGTGCGGCCGGAAAGCTGTGGGTGTCGGCGTGGAGCTCGCGCTGATTGACCATGCTTTTCTTGTGGGAGTGGAGGTACTCGACGGGGTCTTCGATGGTCAGGATGTGGAGGGCTTTCTCGCGGTTGATCTTGTCGATCATGGCGGCGAGGGTGGTCGACTTGCCGGATCCGGTGGGGCCAGTGACCAGCACCAAACCGCGTGGCTTCGAGCACAACGCCTCCACCGCCGGCGGTAGACCGAGCTCACGAAAACCGAGGATCTCGTACGGGATTCGGCGAAAGGCCCCGGCGACGGCCCCGCGCTGCATGAAGACATTGGCGCGAAACCTCGCCAAACCCTTCACGCCGAAAGATATGTCAAGCTCGAGATTTTCCTCGAACCGGTGTTTTTGCGCGTCAGTGAGGACTGAGTAGGCGAGTTTTTTGGTGTCGATCGCAGTCATCGGGGGGTGGGAGAGAGTGACCAGGGTTCCGTCGACGCGAATCAGCGGCGGCGAGTTGGTCGTGATATGGAGGTCGGTGCCGCCCTTCTCCACCATAGTCTTGAGAAGCTGGTGCAGGCTTACGGTCATCTTCTCCCCTCCTCCACTTAAAGGACCGATTCGCGCACCACCTCGTCGATGGTGGTGATTCCGTCACGTATCTTTTGCAGACCCGATTGCCTCAGTCCGATCATACCCTCCTCGAGCGCCTTGCGACGAAGCTCGACCGCCGAGGCTCCGGACAGGATGAGTTCACGGATGTCTTCGGTGACCACCATGACCTCGTACATGCCGACCCGTCCCCGATATCCGCGCTGGTTGCACTCGTCGCAACCGCGCCCGCGATAGAGCTGGATGTTGGGTGCTTCGGCCTCCGAGAAACCGACGTTGAGGAGGGCCTGCAGCGGAACATCCTCGGGAGCCTTGCACTTCTCGCAGACCCTGCGGATCAACCGCTGTGCGACGACCAGATTCACCGAGGTGGCGACCAAGAACGGTTCGATACCCATGTTCATGAGGCGATTGATCGATGCCGGTGCATCGTTGGTATGGAGGGTGGAGAGTACGAGGTGGCCGGTGAGCGCCGCCTTGATGGCGATCTCTGCGGTCTCGAAATCTCGGATCTCACCCACCAGGACGATGTTCGGGTCCTGGCGGAGGAACGACCGCAGCGCGGCCGCGAAGTTGAGACCGATCGACTCCTTCATCTGCACCTGGTTGACACCGACAAGCTGAAACTCCACCGGATCCTCGGCGGTCATGATGTTGACCTCCGAAGTGTTGATTCGCGAGATGGCCGAGTACAGCGTGTTGGTTTTTCCGGAACCGGTCGGCCCGGTCACGAGCACCATCCCGTAGGGTTGAAAAATGGCCTCCTCGAAATTTTTGAGACTCGATTTTTCAAAGCCGAGCTTTGTCATGTCGAGCATCAGGGAGTCCTTGTCGAGCAGCCGCATGACAATCTTCTCGCCGTGCAAGGTCGGCAGGGTGGAGACGCGGAAATCGAGCTCTTTGACCTTGCCCTGGAACTTCATCTTGAGCTTGATGCGGCCGTCCTGCGGAAGCCTCTTTTCTGCAATGTCGAGCTTGGCGAGAATTTTGATCCGCGAGCAAATCGCGTCCCGGAACTTGAGCGGCGGATTCATGATCTCGTAGAGAACCCCGTCGATTCGGAAGCGAACGCGATAGGTCCTCTCGTAGGGCTCGATGTGGATGTCCGATGCCGATCTTTTCAGCGCGTCAGTGAGGATCAGATTGACCAGCCGTACGACCGGGGCTTCCTCAGCGCCGGCCTCGAGGTCCTGGACATCGAGATCCTCCTCCTCCTCGAGAAGCTCGAGCGAGGCCTCCTCGACCGTGGACAGATCCTCCATCACCCTCTTGAGCTCGAGGGAGTGGGTCGTGCCGTAGTACTGGTCGATAGCGTCCCGCAGCGCTTCTTCTGAGGCCACCACCGGCTCGACCCGGTAGCCGGTAATGAATGTGATGTCATCCATCGCAAAGACGTTCGACGGGTCGGTCATTGCCACTGTCAAGGTAGCGCCCGTCTTCGACACCGGAATGAACTGATACTTGCGAGCGACGTCGGCTGGAATGAGACGAATGATGCTCTCATCGATGTCGAAATGTTTGAGGTTGATTGATGGCACGCCAAACTGTTGTGAAAGGCAATCCAGGATGTCCTCGTTGGTGACGAACTCAAGCGCCACCAGATGCTCGCCGAGGCGGCCCCCGCTGGCTCGTTGTTCTTCTAGGGCCTTTGCAAGCTGGTGCTCAGTGATCAGTTTTGCCTTGATGAGAAGCTCACCGATTTTCAGAGGCATGCATTCAATCCAATTCGATAAAATTGCCAATCAAAATTGTAGCACCCGGAACATTCGGAATTCGCCCACCGATCCCACGCAGTCATGAGCACACCCTATCCATGGTAACAAAGAGGTGCCAAATCGAGATCAATTGCGCCCTTTCAGTGACCTATCTCACGTGGTATTTTCCGCCGTCACATATCGAGCAGACTGCCGGCAGCGTCGATGATTTCGTGCGTCTCGACGGTGCGGCGAGATGGTAGCCGGGCCGACCCCGATGGGCCGCTCGGGCCGGTTGCGGCGCCGGAGACCACCGCCGTGCGGATGCCCAGGGGCCCGTTTCGGCGCCAGTCGCTGGCCAGGAAGACCGCCACCGTCGGCACCCCGAAGCTCGCCGCGAGGTGACTCGGTCCGGTGTCTCCGCCGACCACCAGGGAGGCGCCCCCAAGCAGGGCGACCAGCGCCTCGAGGCCGGTTGGCGGCGCCAGATACACACCGGCACCCGCGACACTGGCGACCCTACGAGCCCGCTCCTCCTCACCTGGTCCCCATGCCACCAGCACGTCCATCCCGAGGGTGGTGATGCCCCGGCTGACCTCGGCGAGGGTGGCGGTGGGAATGATTTTGTGGGCGCCAGCGG
The DNA here is from genome assembly GCA_965364305.1 of uncultured Thermoanaerobaculia bacterium. GTDB lineage: Bacteria > Acidobacteriota > Thermoanaerobaculia > Thermoanaerobaculales > Sulfomarinibacteraceae > Sulfomarinibacter. The sequence goes on along the minus strand of CBDTWX010000086.1, from coordinate 4,729 downwards.
TTCCCGGCAGGACCACTGCGTACGGCGCCGCCCACGACCCCTCGGGCCGTTTTTCAGCAACCCTTTGAACCAGCCACGACCCGTCCGGCAGAACGTTTCCTGGAGGATCCAGACCAAGGGCTCGCACCATTTCCACGTTGGTCTCCGCCACGTGAGCGCGACCCGGAGCACCGGGCGTTGACTCGGTGTAGGCGCAAGCGGCCAGCAGTTCCCTGCGCCACGGTCGGGCGAGACCGATCCGTCTCGCAGCGCCGGTCCACCGGGTCACAACGGCCGATTTGAGAACTCCCTGTGGGTCCAGAGCGATATCGGGCTGGAGTTCGTGAAAGAGGCTTTTGAGCTTGCCAATCTCGGCTCGCGTCACCGCCGACCAGGGGCGCCGCCGCCAGCGTCGGGTTCTGGTTGTGAGCACCGCATCGACTGCCGGGTGGCCCTCGATGAGCGGTCGGAAGGGTTCCTCGACAACCCAGCTAAGGTGACACCGGGGCTCTGCCTCTCGTAAAGCGCAGGCGAGTGGCCAGGTGTGGACGATGTCCCCAATGGCGGAAAGGCGGACTAGAACCAATCGCATCGACATGCATTGTAGAGCTATCGCCGGGCGTGCTACGACATAATCACATGATGGAGAACTCGACCGGCGGACCGGGCCGGCTTGCCGTTTGGGTCGTGCTTGTCGTGGCCGTCGGAGCCGCGATGCTCGCCGAGCCGCTGCTGTCGTCGAGACCGCTGTATCTCCGAGATCTTGGAATGTGGCATTACCCGGTGCTTCGCGAAGCCCGAGGCGCGAATCCGACAGGCGTCGATCTCCTCCCTCTTTGGACCTCTGCCCTCGGCACCGGTCGACCGTTGCTCGCCAATCCCGCCTACGCCTTGTTTCACCCGGCCAATGTGCTCTATCTGATTCTCGGGTTCGAGCGCGCGTTCAATCTGTTTGTGGCCCTCCACGTCATCTTCGGTGGCATTGGGATGTTGTTGCTCGCTCGCCGACTCGGGCTCGACGGTGCCTCGGCCTTTGTCGCGGCCGTTGCCTTCATGCTCGGCGGATATGTCATGTCGTGCACCGCCCAGTACCCGATGATCGCGCCGGTGACGTGGGCCCCGTGGGTGCTTGTGGTGGGGCTTGCGGCGATCGAAAAACCGCGGCCCGGTCGAGTCGCGCTCCTCGGGCTGATGGTCTCACTCCAGCTTCTGGGGGGGCAGCCAGAGCCGGCTTTCATGACCGTGGCGATTGGGATCCTTTGGACCGTCGCAGGTAGGACGGGCCGGCTCCGTGGACTCGTCATCTGGGCGGCGGCTGCCCTGTGGGGGTCCGTCCTGGCCGCACCCCAGCTCCTGCCCGCGATTGTTTTTGCCCGCCGCAGCGTACGCTCGCTCGGCCTGACGAGCGAGACCATCCTCTATTGGAGCTTTCATCCTGCTCGCGTATGGGAACTCATCGCCCCACCAACCGGCCGATGGCTCGACGCGGGCGCGCCACCAAGCACGATCATCGACGGCGGCAGGCCACTCTTCAACAGCCACTACCTCGGTCTCTCGGTAGTCCTCCTGGCGACCCTGGGCCTGGCAGCCCCCAGATGGAGAGAAACCGCTACCCGCTGTCGCCCTGTGGTGTCTCTGTCGGTGCTCTCGCTGACCGCCGGCCTGGGTCTGATCTTCGCCTTCGGCCGCTACCTGCCTGGAGTCGAGCCAGTGGTTGGCTGGATCGAGGGTCTGGCGGCTTTCAGGTATCCGGTCAAGCTTCTGTTCATTCCTGCGCTGACAGTGCCGATCATTGCTGGGGCCGGGTTGATGGTTCTCAGGCGTTTGGCGACTCCCGGGCGGCGCGCTGGATTGACCCTGGCTGCAGTGGTGGCCGTCGTCCTCGACCTCGGCCTGGCCCACCGTCGAATGGCGCCGGTGACGACGCTGGCGCCTCACGAGGCGGCGCAACCGCTGCTCGATGCAGTCGAGGATGCGAGCTCCAATCTCAGCGTGCGATCCGGCCAGTGGCGCATCTACCATCACCGCTTACCCAAGACCGGTTGGGGCCCGCGACTCGACGAGGGCGAGGTAGTCGACGCCGATCTCTTCTTCACCTGGCAACGGCGTATGCTCTTGCCGCGGACCGGTCTCGCGGTAGGCTTGCAGCACGCCTTCGAGCCCTCGGTGGAGATTCTCGATACCGTCGATTTCTTCTCTCTCACAGCCGCCATGCACCGTTCGGATCTCCGGGTCATGGCGCGCTCCCTCGGCGATGCAGGGGTGCTCTGGGTAGCCTCTCCAAAGACCGATCTCGAGTCACGGTCGGCGGGCGAGCTCGTTCGTGTCGGCGCACTCGGTGGTGGGATGGGCGTTCCACCGGGCAGCGGGTGGCTCTACCGCGTAGCGTCGTACGCGCCGCGCGCCCGACTGACCAGCGCGTTTGTCGTGACCCCAGGCGCGGAGGCACGGGACGTGGTCGCCCGCCACGCGGCCGCCCGTCAATCGCCTGCGGTGATGCTCGACGCGGATCCGGGCCTCCCACCGAGCACCGAACTCGGACCCGCCGGAACGGTCGAAATCGTCGCCGACAGCCATCGTGGTGTGATCATCGATGCCTCGTGCAGCCGCCCATGCCTCCTCTACCTCGCCGATCTCATGGCACCGGGGTGGACGGTTCGAGTTGACAGAAGCCGGGAAGAGATCATTCGCGCCAACCTCGCCTTCAGGGCCGTCGCTCTGTCCGAAGGGACGCACCGGGTGGAGTTTTCCTACCGGCCACCAGGACTGTCGGCGGGGCTGATGATGGCGGGTCTGGCGGGTCTGGGTTGTTGTCTGTGCTGGTGGCCTGCTGTGAGGAAGAAGGCGCGGTCAATCACAGCGTTATAACGTTGAGCGTTTGAACGTTCAAACGTTTCGGCCGCCACCCAAGGAGAAAAGCCCGAAGATCACGCAGATAGGCGCAGGTGATCATGGCGCGCTCTCCAACGGCCGCTGTCGCCGATGACTGCCCCTGCCGCTGTCCCTGATTGCTGTCGCTGATCCTGACGCTGCCGCTGACGACTGATGCTGCGCCAGCCGCCGACATCACTCCAAGGGGCAGGGACAGGTTCAGCGACAGAAGACAGCGGCGCCGTTCGTGTCGCGAAGTCGAGCAAACGGACGACCGATGGCAGGGTGCAAATTTCGATTACGATGTCGAGCACGAGCACGAGCACGGGTACGAGCACGATTTCGAACAGCGGACCGGATTAGCCGAAACGGTCCAGGATGATGCCGATGAGATCGGTGGTGGCGTGATCCTTCGGGTCGCCGCAGATCTCCGTCCGGCCACCGTAGGCTGCAACCACCTCTCTTTCAGGCACCGTGTCGACGGTGTAGTCGGTGCCCTTGGCGTGGACCTGGGGCTTCAGGGCTTCGAGGACCGGCGCCACCGTCTGGTCGTCGAAGAGGCAGATGCGGTCCACCATCCACAGGTGGGAGAGGATCTCGACCCGCTCCGACTCGGGGATGATCGGCCGCAGCTCGCCCTTGCTCAGCTGCACCGAGCGGTCGGAGTTCACCGCAGCCACCAGGCGGTCCCCCTGAGCGCGCGCGGCGGCGAGGTACCGGAGATGCCCGACGTGGAGCACGTCGAAGGCGCCGTTGACGAGAACCACCGACAGACCCTCTTCCCTCCACCGCCGGCACACATCGGTGAGCTCGTCGAGGGTTTGCAGCTTGTCCTCGGGGCGCGTCATCGACTCACTCCGACGCGGCGATCGAGTGCCGCAGCTCGGAGGCGGACACGGTGGCGGTGCCGAGCTTCATCACCACAAGACCGGCGGCGATATTCGCCAGGCGGGCCGCGGTCGACGGCTCGGCGCCAGCGGCGAGGGAGGCGGTGAGAACTGCCAGAACGGTGTCACCGGCGCCCGTCACGTCGGCTACCTCATCGGCGCCGTAGACCGGGATGTGCAGGGGCTCGCGGTCGGCTTCGACCAGGGTCATGCCGCGGTTGCCGCGGGTCGCGAGCACGAATCGCGCTCCGAGATCTGCTCTCAGCTGCTCGGCGGCCGCCGCGACCTCGGTGTCGGAGATCAGGCGTCTGCCGCAATGGGCTTCCAGTTCCTCGAGGTTCGGCGTCGCCCCGTCGACACCGGCAAAGCTGCCGACTCGGTAGCGGGAGTCGAGACACATCCAGGGGGCGCCGCTCGTCCCGTCCCTGCGGAGGGCGAGCTCTTCGGGCCGGACGCACCCGTAACCGTAGTCGGAGATCGCCACGGCCCCGCAGATCTCCAATTCCTCGCGGAGGTGTTGGCCCAACATGGCCCTCCATGCACCGTCGTCGGGGAGCTCGTCCTCGATGTCATAGCGCGCGACCTGGTGTTTGAGCGACGAGGGCCCCCCGCCGAGAATCCGAACCTTGGTCGGCGTGCGATAGCCGGGGACCGTCACGACGCGGTCGGTGCTGATCCCGCACGAAGCCAGGGTCTCAGACAGGGTGCGTCCGGGCTCGTCGTCGCCGACCGCTGCCACAGCGGAAACCAGAACCCCGAGAGCTGCGAGATTGGCCAGCGCATTGGCACCGCCGCCGGGGACGTCGCGCTGCTCCTCGTGGCGGAGAATGATGACCGGCGCCTCGCGCGAGATCCGTTTTGGCGTTCCGAGGATAAAACGGTCGAGCACCAGATCGCCGAAAAGTGCGACCCGGGTGTCGGCGAACCGGTCGATCAGATCGAGGAGCTGCTGGGTGTGGCTCATGGTGGGAGAGAGTTTATCCCATCGCCGG
>CBDTWX010000085.1:0-14591 GCA_965364305.1 uncultured Thermoanaerobaculia bacterium | reverse complement strand
GCCGGCGGGTGCAGACGATGCCCATCGGTCGCTGCGTGACGGCACGCTGTATCCGTCGGTCGAGCCGCGCACTATCGCCGACGGGCTCCTGACCTCACTCTCCGATCGGACGTTCCGAATTCTGGGTGAACGCCTCGAGGGCATCCTCACGGTGAGCGAGGAGAGCATCATCCGTGCCATGCGCCTCCTCTGGGAGCGCATGAAGCTGGTCGTCGAACCGTCGGGAGCGGTGCCGCTGGCCGCCGTTCTCGAGCACCCCGAGAACTTCGCGGGGCGCCGCCTGGGGCTCATCCTCTCGGGAGGCAACGTCGATCTCGACCACCTCCCGTGGTGATTTCCAAAGTAGACTGTCTGGAGGTGATGAGGTTTTTGAATCCACGTCGTCCGTCAGTCGTGTTGCTCGTTTCGTTGCTGGCGCTTGTCGGTTGTGGGCATGGACTGAAGATCTACGATCGCCCCATTTCGTTCTCCGGCGATCGCGTGAATGGGACCTTGCGGTACATCTCGGACCACTACGCCGAGGAAACCGGAGACATCTCGATCGTTCCCCGCATCATCGTCCTTCATTGGACCGCCATCGATGATTTCGAGGAAAGCTTCGCCGCCTTTGATCCGGAGGGGCTGGGTGGGTCCCGACCCGATCTGGCCGCCGCCGGTGAGGTCAACGTCTCGATCCAATTCCTGGTCGATCGAGACGGCACGGTCCACCGGCTGATGCCCGAGACCTGGATGGCCCGGCATTGCATCGGTCTCAACTACTCGGCCATCGGGGTGGAAAACGTGGGCGGTGGAGACGGCATCGACAATCTCACCGATCAACAGCTCGCGGCCAACATCCGCCTGGTTCGTTATCTGGTCAAAAGGTATCCCACCATCACGTATCTGATCGGCCACATGGAGTACCAGGACTTCGAGAATCACCCACTCTGGTTGGAGCTCGACGAAGGCTACCGGACGGAAAAAGTCGACCCTGGCGACCGATTCATGACTGCCGTCCGGGCGGCCGTGGCCGATCTCAGGCTGGAGGGACCGCCCAATTCTGAGTGATGGACGAACGCAAGCGCTCAAAGGCGCAAAGCAGGAGGCTTCAGAATGATGAAACACATATTTGTGGCCACCGTGGTCCTCGCCATCGCGATCTCGGCACCGGCGCAGGTGCTGTTCGAGGCCAACTTCGACGACAAGCCGATAGACCAGCCGATCGGCACCGGTGGCGCAGCGGTCGGCGAGCCCGTCGAGGTCAGCCCGAACATCACCGCTATCGTGCGGGACAGCCCGATGGCGACGCCTTCCCTGGAGATCGCCGACAACAGTCAGGTTGGTGCCGGTGGCGCACGGTTCGAGCCCCAGGACGGTTCGGAGGTCTCCAGCGGCTGGTTAAGGATCTCGTTGCATGCCTACCTGCCGAACCTGGAGAGCGATATGGTGATCATGATCCGGGAGTCCGGCAGCTCGGCGCACTCTTTCGCCGACGTTGATTTCGCACAGGATGGACAGATTTGGGGCTCGGACGCGGCCGGCGGCACCGGCGCTCTCGGCCCCTACCTTCCCAACACGCTGCAGGCGGTCGAGCTGCTCTTCGACCTCGACGGACATACCTGGGATCTCTATGTGAACGGCACTCTGTTGCTCGATCAGCGCGACCACGGGATCTCCACCGCCGGCATCGGCGCCATGCTGGTGGGTTGCGGCTGGGACAGCGACGAGACCGGCGTCGGCTACGTGGACAATCTGCTGGCGGAGCGGATCGTCTTCTACGACGGCTTCGAAAGCGGCGACCTGAGCGCGTGGAGCGCGCCCTGAACCACTTGCCTACCCGTTCCCGACTGGCAATGCCTTGGTGACGATAATCTGTGGTATCTGCGTGATCCGTGGGCTTCTTGTGTTGGGTGGGCGGGGGATCCGCGCCCCTGAAATTGACGCTGCCCTGCCGCTGGTTGCCATCGTTGCTTCCTGACGCTGCTCCTGCCGCTGTCAACTGACGCTGCCGCGGTCGCTGATCCTGCCCCGTCCCAGTCGCAGAATGCCGACGTGCCTCGAGCTCATCTCGTCGGGAACGGGGACGGGGACGGGAACGGGCACGGGAAGGGGGCGGTCGAACCACTCTGATACCATCCCCGAGCCCCGCAAACCAAAACGGGAGAGTCGATGCTCAGCGATCCCACAGCCATCTTCGTCTACCTCGCCGGGCTCCTCGGCACCATCTTCTGGCTCAGCGGTCGGCCCCGGCTGCAACCGCTTTTCCGGGTCACCCCGGCGGTCGTCTACGCCTATTTCCTCCCGGCCCTGAGCACCAGCCTGGGAATCACCCCCGCCGGCTCCGCGGCCTACGACTGGATGGTGCGCTATCTGCTGCCGGTGAGCCTCCTCCTGCTGATGGTCACCGTCGACCTGCGCGCCGTCGTGCGCCTCGGCGGCAAGGCGTTGATCATGATGCTGGCGGGGTCGCTCGGGATCATCGTGGGTGGACCGGTGGCATTGGCGTTGCTGGGTCGGTTTCTGCCGCCGGACACCTGGATGGGTCTGGCGGCGCTGTCGGGCAGCTGGATCGGCGGCGCACCCAATATGGTGGCAATCAAGGAGAGCGTGGGGACGCCGGACTCCCTGATGGGTCCGATCATCGTGGTTGACACGCTCTTTGCCTACGGTTGGCTGGGGGTGCTCCTCATCGTGAGCACCTGGCAGGCCAAGCTCGATGGCTGGTTGCGCGCCGACACCCGGGATATCGATGCTCTGGAGGGTCGCCTGGCCGAGGTCGAAAATGAGCATCGGGCGATGGAGACTCGGGACATGGCCATCATTCTCGGGTTGGGGTTTGGCGCCGCGGCACTCTGCATCTGGTGCGGAGACCGCCTGCCCCTGTTGGGCGATCCCACCATCGTCAGCCACACGACCTGGACCGTCGTCCTGGTGACGACCCTGGGGCTGGGGCTGTCATTCACGCCGGTCCGTCGGCTCGAACGGGTTGGGGCTTCGAAAACGGGCTATCTGGCGCTCTACCTGATGTTGACCGCCATCGGCGCCCAGGCGGATCTCAAAAAGGTGGTCGAGGTGCCGCTCTACCTCCTCGTCGGTGTGATCTGGCTCGGGATTCACATCGCCGTGCTCCTGCTGGTGGCGCGGCTGGTGCGCGCACCGCTGTTCTTTGTCGCCACCGGGAGCATGGCGAATGTCGGAGGAGTCGTCTCGGCGCCGGTGGTGGCGTCGGTCTACCGCCGCTCCCTGGCGCCGGTGGGAGTCCTGATGGGGGTCTCGGGCTATCTGATCGGGATCTACGGCGCCCTGATGTGCGCCTGGCTCCTGTCCCTCGTCGCCCGCGCGCTGGGCTTTTACTAATCAGCACCCCACCCGCGACGCCTCGGAAGACACAGCCTGACGAAGGATCTGGAAGGGGGTTCCGGAAAGGCGCTTCCAAGAGCCCCCACCCAGATCCTTCGCTACGCTCAGGATGACACCTCATCTGCAGATTTCGGTAATACCTCAAATCGGCTGACGCCGCCGCTGATCGCCGGCCCTGATGGCTCACCCTGGATCCTGTCGCTGAGCACTGCCGCTGCGTCCTGCCGCTGCCCCTGGACCTGATGCGCTTGCGCATCCAGAGCAGCGGGTGCCGTATTGGCCCACAGTCCATTCTCGAATTACTGACGACCGTTTCTGTGGGCCAGGACGGCAGCCGGTGCTACTCGAGGACAAAGGGGATATCCGCCCGGCTCTCCTCGAGCTCGATCACGAGACGCCAGCGTCCGGGCTGGACGCCGCCGCGGACCTTGAAGATCAGCGGGCCGGAGCACGCCTGGAACGAGCTGACGGTCACCTCGTCGAAGGCGATTTCTCCAGGGAGGCTGACGAAGAACCACCGCCCGCAGGGCGCCCGGTCCTGTTCGAAGCGGTAGAGCAGCGGCAACGTTCTGAGGGACCTCTCGACCGGTATCTGGAGTCTGGGGAAATTGCTGCGATACTCCTCCTGTCTGATCAGTGTCAGGCGACGCCCGTCCGGGGTGCGAAGCGTGATGTCGCCGCGCGCGAAGGCGATCGCTTTGTTTCCCCGTCGGCTGGTGAGCTCGACGGCGAGGATCAGCCACTCGTCGCCCAGGCTGCGCTGAGCCTGGAGATATCCCACCACCGCCACCAGCTCGGGCCCGTCATAAAGCACGGCGTCCCGTGCAATCTGTCGGGTCGCCGGATAATCGGCGTCCGGCGCCGTATAGGTCGCGCACCCGGTGAACACGATCAAGCCGAGCAGCAGGATCGTCGGCTTCGTTCTTGGTGGGTCCATCCACTGAAGGATCCCACATACGTCGCGGAGTAGCCATCGAGAAACAAACCGCTGAAGCGTGGCCATGACAGCGACGGTAGCACGTCCAGGTGGAGAGAGATTGACGTTCTCCGACAGCGTCAGCGGCAGGAATCAGTGTCAGAAAACAGCGGCAGCGTGCGGCGGCCGGCGCAGCAGCGGTGATCAGCACCGGCGCCAGAATCGGCTGCCCACTGCCCACTGCCCACTGCACCTGACATCTGTCGCTGTACCTGATACCTGCCCCTGAACCTGATCCTTGTCACTGCCCCTGATTGCCGTACCTGATACCCACCACTGAATCTGACCGATGCCACCGTCTTCGCCACCCATGTCTGCCGCCGCTTCCTCCGGCGTGTTCGGGGCTCTCACAAAGGCTTATCTCACTCAATTTCGGATGGACCCACATTTCACGGGGTGGACTAGACTCGGAGGCGTTCGCAGCGGCGGAGAGGAGAAGAATGGTCGAGACAAGACGGCTGCTGGAGGCGATCGAGGTGCTGGAAACCCGGGGCGAGCTCCCGGCCGGGATCGAGGACCTGGCTTACGACTCCCGAAAGGTCGCTCCGGGTACCTGCTTCGTCGCGCTGAGAGGCACCCGCACGGATGGGCACCGTTTCCTGAGCGCCGCCGAATCGGCAGGGGCCGCCGCGGCGGTGGTGGAAGAGATACCGAGCAAGGGAACACTACCTTGCGTCCGCGTGCGGGACACGCTGGCGACGATGCCGCTGCTGGCGGCAGAGTTCTTCAGCCACCCGGCACGCGATCTGACCCTGGCCGGGTTCACCGGCACCAACGGAAAGACCAGCTCGACCTATCTGTTGGAGGCCATCTGGGCGGCGGCCGGTGTTCCATCGGCGGTGATCGGAACGATCCAATATCGGTGGAAGGATCGAGTTCAGAAGGCGTCAAACACGACCCCCCTCGCTCTGGACCTTCACCGGCTCTTCCACGAGATCCGCCGGGACGGTGTGCGACACGTGGCGATGGAGGTGTCCTCCCACGGTCTGCGGCTCCACCGCGTGGATGGCCTGTATTTCCAGGCTGCGCTGTTCACGAACCTCTCGCCCGAGCACCTGGATTTCCACCGCGACCTCGAGGACTACGGAGAGGCCAAGGCGGTGCTCTTCGAGAGCCATCTCGAAGCCGGCGGGAAGGGGGTCATCAACACGGACGACGCCCACGGGCGAAAGATCTTCTCCCGCCTGGCGGGCGACCGCAGGCTTTCTTTCGGCCTCGGCCCTGGCGTGGACATCACCGCGGAGCAGGTCTGGTTGGCACCCGAAGAAACCGGCTTCGCCCTCAAGACCCCAGGCTGGAGCCGGGAACTCCGCTCCCCCCTGGTCGGCGAGCACAACCTCCGCAACATGCTGGGCGCGGCGGGGATGGGGATCGCCTTGGGTCTCGATGACGAAGCGATCGTCCTGGGTCTCGAGGCCGATACCATCGTTCCCGGCAGGCTCGAGCCAATCGAAAACTCACGCGGCGCGAGGATCCTGGTCGATTTTGCCCACACCTCCGACGGCCTGTTCCAGGTCCTCAAGAGCCTGGCCGCTCTCCCGCACCGGAGGATCATCACGGTCTTCGGGTGCGGAGGGGATCGAGACCGCTCGAAGCGGCCGGTGATGGGCGCCATCGCCCGGCGCTACAGCGATCTTGCCATCCTGACCTCGGACAACCCCCGGACCGAGGACCCGATGGCGATCATCGACCAGGTCGTGGCGGGGATGCGTGAGGAAGAAGGCGCTTACGAGATCGAGCCCGACCGGCGCAAGGCGATCGCGAGGGGTCTGGAGCTCGTCGGTGAGGGAGATTTTCTGCTCGTCGCGGGAAAGGGCCACGAGACGATGCAGATCCTGGGCACCGAGCTCCACCACTTCGATGACCGGGCCGTCGTCAGGGAGATTCTCGCCGAGGCCGACGGGGAGACGAAAGTCGCAGAGGGGTCAGAGCCGAACGGGACGAGATAATCTGGACAAGATTCGGCGTCAGCTAGGGGCCCCAGGAACAGGGTCAGCGGCAGCGGACGGCGGCAGCGATCAGCTGTGGCCGGGACGGATCGATAAACACCGGATCGGTGATGACGCCAAAATTGTCATTTCGAGCGAGGCCGGAGGCCGAGTCGAGAATCCATTCGACTCGCTGCGCTCGCTCAGGACAAGCCTATGCGGTAACTGATGGAAACGGTTTGCCCGTAACAACCCATAGATCCCTCCACTTCGTCGCTTTGCTCCTTCGGTCGGGATGACATCCAGAGGCGGTACTGGCTGCCGGGTGGGCGGGCGGATCGAGCATCGAGCACCGAGTATCGAGTATCTGGTCCATCGGGCACGGAGACGGAGACGGGCACGGAGACGGATTTACGGCCTATCGATCTCGTAGGAAGCGTGCTCCCGGTTCCAGACAAAAAATAGGAGCCGGGATGGGACATCCCGGCTCCGAGAGTCGTGAGGTCAGACCTCGTTCGGGGTCAGAACTGGAACGCGGCCGTCAGCTGGAAGCGGCGGGGTCGGAAGTAGGACCTCGGGGTTCCGAACTCTGCGCTGTTGAACTTGTTCTGGATGTTGTATCCCGTCTGGTTGTCATAGACGTTGAAGACCTCGCCTCGGAGCTGGATGTTGAATCGGTCCCCAAACGGAAAGTTCTGGGTGTAGCTGAGGTCGAGCTGGTGATGGGCATCGGTGGTACGGGAGCCCGCCGGCTCGGCGTAACGGCTCGTGTCGCTCGTGCTCGAGGTGTAGTCACGATAGATCTCCACGTTCCAGGTCTCCCACGGCTGGCCCGATTGGTAGACGGCGTAGGCTCCGACGGTTCCGTTCCAGTTGAAGTTGTAGAAGCCGTAGAACTTGAGCTGGTGACGCCTGTCGCCACGGAGGTCGCCATAGCGGAAGTTCCACAGCTGGCGGCCTGCTCCATCAGCGATGAACGAAGAGCCGACGAAGATGTTTCCGTCGTTTGACGTCGTGCTGTTGTCCTGGTCGAAGTTACCGTAATAGTGGCTCCAGACATAGGAGCCTCGGAAGAAGGCGTTGCTGCCGCGCCACTCGGTCTCGGCGCTGAGCTCATAGTACTTCGTGAAGGCATCGTCGAGCGCGGCGATGACGTAGGAGGAGCCGCCGACTTCCTCGCGGTACTCGTCCAGGTCGGGGATGTAGGGTTCCTGTGGAATTCCCGGCGGAGGATCGTAGGCGATCCGAGCGGTGTTATTCGTGTCCTCCCAGAAGTCCTTGCCCTTGCGGTGGCGTGCATGAAAGCGGCCTGTCCATGCGTTTGAGAACTGCTTGGAGTAGCCGACGATGTACTCGTCGATGGATCGCGGATTGATCCCCTCCTGGAAGAACTTCCCGGAGGACGCCCTAAGAGGTGCGACCTGGAGAAGATTCCCATCGGCGTCGAAATCTCCATCGATCTCCCGCATGAGGTTCCGCGCCCAGGACGCCGCCCGTGGCAGCGAGCTGGCGGGTGGGTAGTAGCGGGCGTAGCTCGCATAGAGGGCGTCCTTGCCGTTGGGGCTCCACGTCGCGCCCAGCCGGGGCGAGATCATCTCGTCGAAGTCGATCTCCTTCATCAGATACTTGTTTCCCGGAGCAAGCTCGTAGCCAGACACGTTGCCTGAATTCTCTCTCAGCCCCTGACCGTAGAGCTTGTCGTTCGAAAAGACGAGTCCCACGTTGAAGGTCCAGTTCTTGGCCCTGATCTGATCGTTGAGCTCGATGCTCTGGGACTCGAACTCGGAGTGGATGGGGTCGATCAACGCCCCACCATCGTCGACCAGGCTCATCTGGTGAAACCGCGCCCGGTAATAGATCGGTTCCCCGTCGTCGGTTTCATCGCGGCCGCCGACGACGGAGATGCTGCCCCAGCCGTTCGAGGTCCGCTTCACATCCTCCTCGCCGAGCTCCCACTTGTAGCCGATATGGAGCTCGTGATTACCGATAAAGTGGTCGTACCCGATTTGAAAGCTCTGGTTGAAGAAATCCTGGTCGTTGAAGAGATTGTCGCCGCCGACAAGGCCACCACCCACGGCCTGGCCGCCCTGCCTATAGCCATACTGCTCGATGAGTGGGGCGATGAACGCGTTGTACTCATCCTCCCCCTCGATCGGCTGCGGCACGAAGAACAGACCCTGCTGGTCGAGGTTGTCCACATCGAGCATCACGCTGCCGTCGGCACGGATCTGGAAGCCGAATACGTTGTCCGGCGTCCCCGCAGTCTTGTTCGCGAAGTCGGAGACCTTGAACGAGAGGAAGCTGCTGTCGCTGATGACCCAGCTCCCCTCCAGGACCCCGATGGTCAGTTCGGCGTCGTTTCCCCACGTGGTCGAACCCGCCGCGGCATCGTTAACGTAGGCCACTCCGGACTCATCTGTTGTGGAGTCACGATAGCTGCCGCTGAACATGAGGGAGTTGGTTGGCGTGAACGTCAGCTTCCCGAAGAACTCGTCACGGGTGCTGTTGAAGTCCGGCACCTCTCCATAGAGGTTGGCACGGTTCACTCCAGTCTCCGTCGGACGATAATAGGACACGAAGAAATACAGCATCTCTTTGAGAATCGGCCCACCCACATTGGCCACCAGCCAGTCCTCATCGCGATCGGCGGTGGTTTCGATCTCCGCGTCGAGGTCACCGGTCATGCTGGCGGTCTGGACCTGGTAGCTCAGCTCACCCTTGAACTGGTTGGTGCCGGATTTGCTCAGGGTGTTGACCAGGAAGCCACCGGAGCGGTTGAAGCCGACGGCGTTGGCGCCGCCCTTGACGACCGCTACCTCCTCGATGTCCTGGGAGGCCGGCTGGGTCGAAAGAGTTCCGAAGAGGGGCAGGTTGACGCCGACTCCGTCGAACTCGTAGATGTTGTCCTGGCCGCTGCCTCCGGCCGAGGGGCCACGGATCTCATCCTCGGTGTACTGGACGCCGGGTATGAGCTTGATCAGGTCGCGGTACTGCTGTCCCATCGGCAGCGACTCAATGACGTCATCGGAGATCGTCCCCTTGAGCTCCGCCGAGGTGGTGTCGATGGTCGGGGTCTCGGAGGTGACCACGATCTCACCCTCGAAGGTCGCGTCTCTCAGGGTGACGTTGATGATGGCCATCTGCTGCAGGCTGACCGGTATGTTTCGCTGTTCGGTGGCGAATCCCGGCAGGCTGAACGTCAGCTCGTAGGCGCCTGGTGGGAGGGCCGGGAGCCGGTACTCTCCGTTGGCACCGGTCACCGTGGATCGCGGTTTCGGCAACACGTCCGCGGTGGCTTGCACGATGACCCCGGGCATCACCTCACCGGATTCTACCGTGACGATCCCCGACACGGATCCTGTCTGCGTCTGCTGTGCGCTGGCCACCGAGCAGAGCAGAAGGATCCCGGCGATGATGACGAAAGATTTCTTCATATCTGCCTCCTCTCTCTTCCCCATTTGTATACCCCGGACATGATAGACGATTCCAGCCTCCGGGGACACGGAATCCGATCCGGGTGCGCAGAAAACCACGGTCATTCTCCTCGATCCTTTGCACTGCCGATCTCGGCCCTCTGCCGATCTGTCAGGGCTCTTCGGACGTGACCTCCCTCCGCCCGCAGTCGTTTGCGGGATTCCTCGACCCCGAGGTCGCAGACAGTCATGATGATCGCCGTCTTGACCTCTCCATCGGCGATGTCGTAAAGCCTCTCCGCCTCGCCGCGGGAGACCTCCCCAGCGGCCTCGATGATTCGCAGCGCCCGGTCGCGGAGCTTGGCGGAACCTGGACGCAGATCGACCATGAGATTTCCGTAGACCTTACCGAGACGCACCATGGCCGCTGTGGTGATGGCGTTGAGCACGGCCTTGGTCGCCGAGCCGGCCTTGAGCCGCGTCGACCCGGTGAGCACCTCGGGACCGGTGTCGAGCGCCAGGACGAGATCGGCCGTCTCGGTGCCGACCCCACCGGGGGCGGTGCAGGTCACCAAGATCGTGCGGGCGCCGTTTCCCCGGGCCGATGCCAGCGCTCCCTGAGCGAAGGGCGTGACCGAGCTCGCCGAAATGGCGATGAGTAGATCGCCGGCGCGGAGCTGTGCAGCCGCCGCGGCGCCGTCCGAGGAGACGTCCTCGGCGCCCTCTCGGGCGGCAAAGACCGCTTCAGGTCCACCGGCAATGACCGCGCGGATCTGCTCCGGATCGGTGCCGAATGTGGGTGGGCATTCGGCGGCTTCCAGGATCCCGAGACGGCCGCTGGTTCCAGCCCCGATGAGCATCATGACTCCGCCGGCGGCGAGAGTCTCAGCGGCCCAGATTGCCGCCTGTGCGATGTCACGCGAGCATCTCCGGGCGGCTTCCAGCCCCTGGAGGTCCTCCTCGAGGAGAAGGACCGCCACGTCTTCTGTGCTCATCGTGTCGAGGCCCTCGCTGGCCGGGTTTCGGGCCTCGGTCGAGAGAGCGCCCCATCCTTGGTTCCCCGGCGAAGAGCTCTGTTCCGGTTCCGGGCGATCGGGGTTTTCAGCCATCGGCGCCGCTCGCATCGGCTGCGAATGTCACAGTGGTCGGTGCTGTCGATGGGAAAATTGAATACACATTCATTTCACCGAAAAGGCTAACCCGGACCGATTTGATTGTCCATGACAGATCGGTGACAGTTTTAGCCGAAGAAGAGGTAGCTGACAAGGATCGCGGCAGTGACTCCGGCGAGGTCCGCTGCAAGTCCGCACGCCAGGGCGTGCCGGGCGCGACGGATACCGACCGAGCCGAAGTAGACCGCGAGCACGTAGAAGGTGGTTTCCGTGCTGCCCTGGATCACGCTCACCAGACGCCCCGCAAATGAATCGGCGCCGCGGGCCTCCATGGTCTCGAGCATCAGCCCGCGGGCCCCGCTGCCCGACAGCGGCCGCATCAGCGCCGTCGGGAGGCCGTCGACCCAGCGGGTGTCGACACCGATCAAATCCACCGCCCACCGAACGCCGTCCAGCAAGAGATCGAGCGCCCCGCTGGCGCGCACGATGCCGATCGCGACCAGCATCGCCACCAGATAGGGGATGATACCGACCGCGACCTTGAAACCGTCCTTGGCCCCCTCGACGAAGGTGTCGAAGAGAGGCTGACCGCGGACCGCCGCCAGGACCACGAACGACACGATCACCGAAAAGATCACGAAGTTCGAAAGCACCGAGCTCTGCAGCTGCATCGCCTCGCGGTCCAGGCGGGAGAAGTACACGATCAGTCCTACGACGATGGCGGTCAAACTTCCCAGGTAGGCCAGGATAACGGGGTCCCAGAGCCGCAGTCGCTGGACCGCGGAGGTGACCAGGAGCCCTACCATGGTGGAGCAGAAGGTGGCGATGAGCATGGGGATGAAGACGTCGGTCGGGTCGGCTGCGCCCATCTGCGCTCGATAGACGAAGATGGTGGCCGGGATGATGGTCACCGCGGATGTGTTGAGCACCAGAAAGAGGATCTGGTCGTTGCTGGCCTCCTCGGGGTTCGGGTTGATCTCCTGCAGGTCCTTCATGGCCTTGAGTCCGAGGGGCGTGGCGGCGTTGTCCAGCCCGAGCATGTTTGCCGCCATGTTCATCACGATTCCGCCCATCGCCGGGTGACCGTCCGGAATCCCGGGAAAGAGCCGCCGGAGCAGCGGGCCGAATGCTCGAGCCATGAGGTCGACGGCGCCTCCCTTTTCACCGAGACGCATGATGCCCAGCCACAGGCACATGATTCCGGTCAGCCCGAGAGCGATTTCGAAACCGGTCTTGGAGAGGTCGAACGCGGCGCTGACCATGGCCGCCCAGACTCCCCAGTCGCCGAAAAGGAACGATTTCGCGAGCCCGACCCCGAAGGCCACGAAAAAGAACGCGCCCCAGACCTTGTTCAACATGGCTTCAGCACCGCGTAGGCGTTGAGAAGCTGCAGCGCGACTCCGATCGCCATCGAGTTTTCGTCGGCATCGAACCGTCCGTGGTGTACTGGATGGACGATTCCGGCGGATTCGTTGCGAACCCCGATCGAGTAGAAGGCGCCCGGGACCTCGTTGAGGTAGAAGCCGAAGTCCTCGACCCCCATGTTGGGTTTCGGGAAGATGACCACTGCATCGTCACCGAGGAGCCTGGTCGTGTTGTCGCGAATGATATCCACCATCGACTCGTCGTTGACGACGGGTTCGTAGCTCGGGCGAATCGTCACCTCGGCTCGGGCACCCATCGCGAGTGCCACGGCCTCGGCGGTTTCCTTGACCCTCTGCAGCACCGATCGGCGGGTCGTCTGATTCAAACAGCGAACGGTACCCACCACGGCCACCTTGTTGGCCACGATGTTGGCCTGGGTTCCGCCCCTGATCGTTCCCAGGCTCACCGCGGCGGCCTCCCGGGGATCCACGTTCCGGCTCACGACCGTCTGCAGGAGGGTGATCACATGAGCTGCGGCGACGATCGCGTCGACGCCCTCGAAGGCATAGGCCCCGTGCGCAGCACTGCCGTGAACGATGATCTCGAGGTCGTCGGAGGATGCATTGCGCTGCCCGTAGTGCAGTCCCACCTTGCCGACCTCGATGTTCGGGTCCACGTGAAGACCGAAGATCGCATCCACCGGAGGGTTTTCGAGGACCCCGGCGTCGATCAGCAGTCTCGCCCCTCCCACAGTCTCCTCAGCCGGCTGAAAGAGTAGCTTGACCGTTCCGGCAAAGGAGGCCTTCGATTCCGAGAGCAGCTTTGCCGCACCCAAGAGCACCGTGGTATGGACGTCGTGACCGCAGGCGTGCATCCGGCCCGGAACCGTCGACGCGTAGTCGACCTCCTTCTCGTCCTGGAGCGGCAGCCCGTCGAGGTCGGCCCGCAGCGCGACCGTCCTGCCTTCTGCGTTGCCGCGGATGAGCCCGAGGACCCCGGTGCCCCCCAACCCGTCGACGTGCTCGATGCCCATCTCGTCGAGCAGGCTGCACACCTTGGCGCTGGTCCGATGCTCTTCGAGCCCGAGCTCCGGGTGGCGGTGGAGATCGCGGCGGATCTCGATCATCCAGGGCAGGAGATCGCGCGCCGCAGTGAGGATGCTGGAGGGCGATTCCGGGTTCACCGCGCGAAGATAGCATGGAGAACGCGCCCGCCCACCCACCCGAATTCGGAATTCGGAATGAGGAATTAGGAATGCCCGCCCACCCGGATCCTTCGTCGCCCGGTATCGGTCTGCGGGAGGGTGCGGGCGCGACCGGTTCGAATGACGCCGTTTGGTGACGCGCTGGGTGCCGGACTCCTCAGGATGACACCTTGAAACGGCGCTCCACGGTCCAACCCTTCGACGGATCCCTTGTTTTTCTCCACCACAACGTGGGGCGGCGTGGCGCTCGTTGGGGGCACTCGCGTCATCGTCTCGATGCAGTCGCAAAATGTCATCCTGAGGAGGGTTCCTCCCGACGAAGGATCTGGGTGGGCGGGCGGATCCAGCATCCAGCATCCAGCATCGAGCGTCGGGAGGGTGGGTGGGCTACAGCTCACGCGGCGTGATCTCTGTCTCCAGGAGCGCCGCCAGCTGCTGACGCTCGTTGATCACCACCGCCCGATTCCCGTCGACCAGGACCTCGGCCGACCGCCCGTGGTCGTTGTAGTTCGAGCTCATCGACATGCCGTAGGCGCCGGCGGAGAAGACGGCGATCAGATCGCCCCTTTTCACGGGCGGGAGCTGACGGCCGCGGACGAGGAAGTCGCCGGTTTCGCAGATCGGGCCGACGATGTCGCTGAGTCGCAAATCGGGAAGATCGAGGTGCTCGGCGGCCGCCGGAGGGACGTGACGGAGCTCGACCCGCGCCGGCCAGGCGAAGTGAAAGGCCCTGTAAAAGGCGGGGCGGATCAGGGTGTGCATGCCGGCGTCGCAGATCACGAAGGTCTTTTCGCGGCCCTCCTTGACGTGCTGGACACGGGTCAACAGCACCCCAGAGTTGGCGAGGATCGACCGTCCCGGCTCGAGGACGATCCGCAGGCCGTTTCGGGTTCGCTCCTCGAGCAGGGGAATCAGCGCTTCGGCGAAGACCTCGATCTCGGGCGATTCACCGTCGGTGTAGCTCATCGGCCAGCCGCCTCCGAGATCGAGGACCGAGACCGGGTTGGAGCAGGCTGCAAGGCCTTCGAGCGCCAGGATGCGATCGAAACGGACGTCCGGCTGCCAGAGCATGAGGTCGGCCGCGGCCAGCCGGGCCGTGGCCGGCCCTTCGGCGGCGTGGACCCTCTCGAGGAAGGCGCGGGTCGCCGGGTCGGCGGCGCCCAGGGTGACGTCGATGCCTCCGAGAGCCCCCTCGGCCCAGCGCGCGACGGCGCCCAGGCTGCAATGACCGGCAACATCGACAATGCACCCCTC
>CBDTWX010000084.1:0-14609 GCA_965364305.1 uncultured Thermoanaerobaculia bacterium | reverse complement strand
ATGCGATGCCCGGCGGCGACATGGGCGGAATGGGTGGAATGTACTGATCCGACCCACCTTCAGCTCTGCGGATCGGATCGATGCCCTTTCGCCGGAGGTTGGATGGAACATTTGAATAGAGCAATAACCGAGACAGGAGAAAACAGATGGATACGTTGAGAGTCCCGCTGCGAGATATCGACCTCATGGCACCGAAGATCAAGCGCATTCCCGAGGATTTCGTGGAGCCCACTGCCAGCAAAAGAACATTCAAGAGGTTCCTGTCGTCAAGACGGGTTGGCGTAACCTCGTTGCTGGCCGTTGCGGTGGTCTTTTTCCTCGCGCCCACGGTTGTCACCGCGCAGGCTGGCAAAGGGCAATCGCCAGCGAATTCCCACGCGAGGCAATACGGTGGCGGATGGGAGTGCGACTGGGGGTACCGGAATGTAGATCAGCTCTGCATGGCCGTTCAGACACCTCCGAATTCCCATCTCGACCCCTTCGGCGACGGATGGCAGTGCAATCGGGGTTACCAGAAAGTCAAAGAGGCCTGCGTCGTGATCGAGGTGCCGGCGAACGCCTTCCTGGACTCCAGCGGGCACGGATGGCAGTGCGATCTGGGCTACGGACAGGTCGACGAGTCCTGCGTCGCAATCAAGATCCCTACCAATGCCTACCTGGCGGTGGGCTCGTACGGTCCGGGATGGGAGTGCGATCGAGGATATCGAGCGGTCAAAGAGAGTTGTGTCGCAGTCTTGATGCCAGCGAATGCCTTCCTGGATTATAGCGGGCGCGACTGGCAGTGTGGTCGAGGCTATCGGAAAGCTGACCAGTCCTGCGTCGCCGTCATCGTGCCCGTGAACGGATACCTCGGAACATCCGGAGACTCTTGGAGTTGTGAGCGGGGTTTCCAAAAGAGCGGCAGCCTGTGTGAACCTGTCGAGCTACCTCGGCAAGCGCATCTCGCACGATCGGGGAGAGACTGGGAATGCGGCCGTGGGCACCGGAGAATTGACGATGCTTGCGTCGCGGTCGATGTGCCTCAGTTCGGCTACCTCGCCTCCTCGGGACGCGACTGGCGATGTGAGCGCGGCTACAAGAAAAACGGTGATTCGTGCGTGGCCCTCGTGATGCCGGCGAACGCCCACATCGGTTACTCCGGAAACGACTGGAGCTGCAACCCCGGCTATCGGCGCCAAGGAGAAAGATGTGCGCAGAACGAAGGGTAAGGCACTGGCGTATCTTCCCGATCGCCGCTCCTTGCCCCTGGCACGGACCAGGCCGTAGCTCTTGAGTTTTCGGCGGAGGGTCGCCGACGCCTATTCGGAGTTGCTCGGAGGCGCGAGTCTGGTTGCCGCCGTTGAGCTCCAGGACCGCGACCATGTACTCCCCTTCCATTTCGCTGAGCGGCTGTGCCGTTCCCCGGTTGACAAACGGTCTGGGGAAGGCTTGGCGGATCTCCTCGTGCAGGTCGTCGAGTTCCACGCGGCGCACACGCACGAGCGCGACCGCTCGCTCCATGGCGTTCTCCGGCTCGCGTACGTTACCAGGCCAGTCATAGCGTAGGAGCTGATCGGCTACCCGTGGGGTGACGCCAGAGATCTTACTTCCCATACGAACTGCTGCATCCAGGAGCAGTACTCGACAATAGGTGCCTGGCAGGGGGGGGTTGATATCGCGGCGGTGCCGCTCCCCTGCGTGCTCCCCTTACGACCGGATTCACGGTGGGGACCGCGATCGTTCAGCATCCATCGCGATCAACACTATTCAACCAATCACTCTGATGAATCACGACTTACGTGTCAATTTCGTCAATCCTGCTCTCTCCAAATACACCTGGATCCACCCGCAGCGTGCGAATGGCATTCAGGAGGTCGTCGGTTCGATCCCGATCGGCTCCACCAACGCCAAAATGAGTAAATACAATAAGTAAAAAATTCATCGCGCCACGTCGGGGGACATTTCTCCATTCTCAGAGGCTTCGCGGCCCCCTCGCGGGGCCCCACACAGGCGATCTCGTTCGGCTACCACCAGCAGATGACTCGGTCATGCCTGAAAATCTCGTCGACCAGCCGATCATAGTCGACGACCTCGTCGGAGAGCGCGATCTGCGTGGTCTCTCCGGCTGTGGTCTCCCGGACGATCTCGCGGACAAGCTCGTCGGGGTCGCTTCTGAAGATGTGCAGCGTGGTCATGAAGACTCCTTTCTAGAAGGGAACGATGAGATCGTGCTCGGCGAGCAAACGGCCTGTTTCTTGGAGTGAAACCGGATGAAACCCGTGTTGCTCGACGTTGGCGGGATGGTCGCTGAAGAGATCGCCGCCCATCTCGTCGAGGAAGCCGATGTTGTCGATGGTGTGCTCACTCCCCTCGATCTCGTGGTTGAGCACGAAGACGCTCACGCTGTGGCGCTCGAGCAAAAGTCCGAGAGCCGTCCGAAGCGCCTCGTGCTGCCTGTGCCGGTCTTTCGTGATGACGGCCACTCGTCTGCCCATGGCTCCTCCTCAGAGAGTCAGGTATCGGTCGCAACGCTCTACCATCTCGGCGTTGCGCCATTGGGTCACAAAGTCCTTGTCGGTCAGCCCTGTGGCTTCTTGATCGTCGAGGCCGGCGGCTCGGTAGCTTGCATCGCACACGCTCACCCGTGCAGCCCGGATCACCTCCTGAAAGCGGCAGTCGCGAATCAGGTGAACGCCGTCACCGGTCAGGAAGACCTCGGCGGAAACGCCTGCACGCACTGCTGCGTTGGCGAGGCCCAGCACGTGCCGGGCGTTTCCCCGAGTGGTCACGCAGATGCCGAGACGCGGCGGCGCGACGATTGCCTGCTGCGTCATGCGGACTTCCTGAAGTAGAACCGGTGGAAACCGGCCTCGTCCTCGACGACACCCAGCAGCTGATCCCCGAGCTTCTGCGCGACCCAGGGGGCGACCTTGTTTCCGATGGGGTTCGTCCCGAGGACCTCGAGCACCTCGCCCGGGCTCATCGCTCCGAGTGCCTTCACGGTCTTCAGCGGCGGCAAGGGGCACCACAGGCCCCGAAGGTCCAGCGTCGCGTCCGCCCTGATGTTCTCGGTCGAGAAACCCTGCTCAGCGTCTTCGACCTCGGAGTGCGTTGCAGAAAATGTGGCTGATTCCATTGTGTCCTCCTCGAGCGCATGTTTCGATCTTCCGCTCAATGTTGGAGACGGTTTCGATGGGCCGAGGGATACACGGGCCCGTCGAATCGTCACGGTGCGTCTCCCGATCCAGAGTCCGGAGGGCTCGACTCGAAGTCTTGCCGCATCTCCTTGTACTGCTCTTTCGTGATCTCCCCGCTTGCATAGCGTCGGTTGAGAATCTGCATCGGTGTCTCGGACCACCGGCGCGCCATCGGACGGTATCCGGGACCCCAGCAACCGAATCGGCTGTGACTGACGCGGCCGTTCCCACATCGCCAGGCGTCCGGGCGCCGCGCCATACGGGTCGCGTAGAAGATCATCAGGACCATCAAGAGAAACGGAATGATCCAAAACCAGTGCGTGTGCGGTCCCCATACGTGTGCATATTCCATGAGGAGCTCCTTTCGAGATTCGGGCACCCTTGAGGTGGCCGGAGGCAGTGTCGTGCGTGCCTGCGTCACACCTCGAGGACAGTCATGCAGTCTTCATTGATTCCAACACCCAGTCGGCGACACCTCGGGCGGTCTCGTTGCGCTCCTCCTCGGGGACGCCGTCGATGCCGAAAATGTTCTCCCCGATTGGACATCTGCCTGCGGTGCTTTCGACCTCGAGTGTGAACTGTGACGGTTTTTTTCGCATGACGACCTCCGGTTCTGGCTTTCTGCCGTGGCTCAATGCCGCGGCATCTGGTGGTTGAGACGGTCGGGGGAGGGCGGGAGATACACCCTGCACGGTGGGCCAACGGGAGCACCCTCAATCGCCAGCACGGCGGCCACCTCGTTTGAGCGGTAAACGGGTGTATCCCTCGCAGCGGGATTTCCGTCTCCAAGGCAGGAGCCGCGATATCGACGGGATCGAGGGAGGTTCGAATGAATGAGTTGAACGACCGCGAACAGAGGTTGGTGGCACTGGGTGCAGCAATCGCGAGCAACTGCGTGCCGTGTGTCGAGTACCACATTCCGGGAGCGAAGAGGGCCGGGCTCAGCGACATCGAGATCAACGAGGCTGTCCGCATCGCCGACAAGGTGCGCCAGGTCCCGGCGCGTTCGGTCCTCGAGGCTGCACTGGCGAGAATTGAAACGTATTCTGACGGTTCGGCGGATTCGGCCGGGCCGGGGTGCGGCTGTGGCGCTCCGAAAAAGCCATTTGGATCTGACGGAGTTGGCTGATGCCTAATTGCGAAGAGATCTCAGAATGGGGGACTTCCGGTGATATGCTCTGTTCGCTGAGCTCAGGCCGATGCTACGTCGGAGGAAACATGGACCTCGAACCTTCGCCGGTCGTGTTCGAAGATGTCGCGCAGGAACTCTCGGGTCCGCTTCGAAGGTACCTCGAACGGCTGGTCGGCAACCGAGCGACAGCCGACGATCTTCTCCAGGACACGCTGCTCAAGATCGCTCGCGCCCTGCCAGGTTTCGAGGGGCGTTCGAGTGTCAAGACCTGGGCGTTTACCATCGCCACCCGAGTCGCCACCGACCACTTTCGTCGGCCGCAGAGCAGGGCGAAAATGGTCGAAATCGACGAGACGGAACCTGCCCACGTTCTCGATGTGGAGATCGCTCAAAGGCTGGTCATCGACGAGATGAGCAGCTGCGTGCGGGAAGTGATCGATAGCCTGCCGGAGGATTACCGGACTGCCATGGTGCTCCATGACCTCGAGGGGCAGACCGCTGCTCAGGTCGCCGAGATCGCCGGGTGTTCCCTTGCCACCGCCAAGATTCGCATCCACCGCGCTCGCCGCCGTCTGAAGGAAGCCCTCGATCGAGAGTGCAGCTTCTACCGCGACGAGGACAACGTGTTTCGCTGTGATCGCAAGCGCGACTGCTGAAGTTCAGCGGCAAGCGGTCCACCGACTCGCGAGGTCCGGAAAAACGGAGAAAAGAGGAGGAAGACACATGCCTATTCATCTCCATGACCTCGACGTCGTCTCGCAAGCCGCAGGTGTGAACTCTGCCCTGATCGTTCCCTGCAACCTGTGTCCCGCGGTCACCGTGGCAGTCAATAAAAAACAACCTTTCATGAAGCTCTTCAGAAGTGTGCTGAAGTCTGCCCCATTCGAACGGTACATCAAGGATCTGCAATCCCGACTCAGAGATAGCGGGGTCACAACAAAGGTGTTCAAGAGCAATATCTATCACCAGTGGTTTCTTTGCATGTGGACTGATCGGCGGCGAAGGAAGCTCCAGAAACAAGCAGAGCAATACGATGCCGTGATCGTCCTCGGCTGCGATACCGCGAATGCAACCGTGCGCGATGCAGTCGAACCTACGGGCGCCAGAGTTATCGAGGGCATGCAAGTTGCCGGCCTCATGAATGCAAAGCTGAGGCTCGAGTTACCAGCGAATATTTCCTTCAAGGATTGCAGGATCATTCCCATATCTCAGGAGACTTGACATGTATCACTTTCATAGTTGTTGCGTCGCGGGAGAAAGGAGCTTCGTCATGTCTGAAAACGTCATTGAAAGGCAAAAATCGCCCTCGGCCACCCACCGGCAATCTTCTCCACCAATTCGTTCTTTGCATGTGGACCGGCAAACGGCGGAATGCGCTCCTGGAACCCGCCAAGAATTATGAAGCTGTGGTGGTCATGGGCTGTGAGGCCGCTGTCGCAACTGTCCGAAGTACCCTCGAATCAACTGCTTGCCACGTCATCCCGGGGTTGAAATCCGAAGGCATCATGAGCATTCAGCCGAAATTCTCTCTGCCGTGTAATCTGACTCTCGACCTCGAGAGTGTCACCCGATACGTTCACCCGGAGAGTGAAAAGGGGGACCCGAAGCCCCAAGGTGGAACCCCACAGAATATTGCATCTGAGAGACCCCTATCGGGCGAAGTATAGGTGCCGGATTCGGAGATCTTGCGATCGAGGTCTTGAGCCAACAGATTCGGAGTATGTGGACGTCTTCAGGAGAAGTCGGGGTTTGGAGAGGCCGAATCTCGAAGCTGAGGACTTCGTTCGTCACGTTTGTTCTCTCATGAAGGTCGATGCTGACAGGCTGGCTGGAAGGCGAGGGATCCATCGACCGCCGCTCCGCCAAGGTTGCTCGCGTCTGGCACTTCGTGATTGCAGCCCAGAGGACCTTCTTCCGCTAGAATAGTGGACAGCCATCTGACCTGAGTTGTTGCGGCGTCGCGGCGTACAGACCGATCTGGTGTTCGCCCGGCGATTGAGGGGGAGTCATGATCAGCCATTGGCAGGCGAACCTCTCTCGGATACTCGCGGGAATCCTGCTTGGAATCGCTGTGGCCGTCCCTTTCTTCGCCGGCCCGAACGCCGAAGCGAATGATCCGGATCTCGACGGCCTGAACGACGAGCAGGAGTACCTGAACGGCACGGATCCAAACAAGAGCGACTCGGACGACGGCGGCGAGAATGACGGCTCGGAAGTCGATTTCGGGTTGGATCCCCTCGAACCTTCTGACGACCAGATTCAGGCGCTGGAATGCGTCGCAGCCTACGCGGTGAACATGGCAGTCGTGCTCGTCTACCCCGTGCGACCCGAATACGATCGGCTGAGGCTCTACCGGAACTCGGGTCTGCTCCGGCCCTACGTCCTCGTAAATGACAACGTGCCGCCCGACGGGGAGTACACCGACACCGGCCTCGTCAACGGAACGACTTACCGCTACCGCATGATGGCGGTTGACGGTGACGGCCACCGCAGCGAGGTGAGCGCGGCCGTACGGGCCAGACCGGAGTCCGACTCCCTGTTCTCGGACGGCTTCGAGTGCCGCGCCCATGCCTGGTCGAGCGCCGTTGGGCTGCTTCCGTAGTGTCGGACAGGCTGTGAGATCGTGGCATGAACAGACTCACCGTGCTCTGTGTGATGTGGATCGTATTGTTGGCGATGACGTCGTTCGCCGCCGAAACGGCGCCGGAAGGATGCCCTCGGGCTGGGGAAGCTACGACGACCAATGGGTGCCCAATGGGTGCCAGAAGAAACAGTGTCAACAATGTTGTTCAACAACTCATCGCGAGGGGCCGATTTGGGAGAACATTGCCGGTGGGCGGTCGAGGGCGATCTGCTCGACCTCGGTCCAGGGCACGTCATCGGGGCGCTGACGGCCCGCGAGAAAAACCAGCGTGCCGGTGACGATGCGAGTAGGGGACACTCTCCAGCTCAGTGCCAGCTCGATTGCGGCTACAGGACCGAATGGGCCAAGATTGTCGCCACACACGGACCGAGGCGGCTGAGGGGCCACCTTCCACGCTACGGCTCGAAGGCCTGCCACCGTCGACGAACCAGTTCGAGCAGCTCGATGTACGGCGGGTGCCGAGCCAGCTTGCGCAGGAAGGGGTCGTGCTCGGCCAGGAAAGGGTAGTTGATGAATCCCCGATCGACGGCGATGGAGATCCAGTGAACGGCACGCTCCCTATCTCCGGCCAGCGCACAGGCTTGACCCAGAATGCGCGGGAACACGTCGGTGGTCTCGGCGAGCTGTTCGGTCCACGGCGACAGCTCGATGCGCGCCTTCGGGCTCCGGTCGGTCAGCGCGCTCGCGAAGAGTGCAGCGATCTGCGCAGGCGGAGACGCCTCGAGCTCGGGCGGGAAGCCCTCCACCAGTGCCCGCACCTCCCGAGCCTTGCCGTTTGCCGCCAGGATCCAGGTGTAGAAGAGACGTGCCATCGGGTTGCCGGGGTCCATCTCGAACATCTCGCGATAAGGTCCGACCGCGGCTGCGAAGTTGCCCTCCGACGCGTGCGCCCAGCCTGGCATGCAACGGTTCAGCGGCGTGAGTGGATCGATCGCCAGCAGCCTGTCGATGAACGGTCGTGCGTGTGAAACCCGGCCGGAGATCAGGTAGCAATTGCTCAGCAGCGCGAGGGTGTCGGGTTGGTTCCAGTCGGACTCCAACGCAGCCTGAAGGTCACGCACAGCGTCCTGCACCTGTCCCCTCGAGTAGCGGATCCATCCGCGGAGCTGGCGGCCGATCGAAGACTGCGCATCGAGCTCGAAGAGCTTGCGCGCGTAGTTTTCTGCCTTCTCCAAGGGCGCTTCCCCGAGATCCACGGCTGCTTCCCGGTACTGGAGGTGGGCCCAGCTCAAGGCGGCGTAGAGATCGGCATGGTGGCCGACGACTGCGACTCCGTTGAGCAGGATCTGGATGGCGCGGTCGATGGAGTCGCCGCGCCAGCGAAGCGCCTCCTGTCTCGCCTGCAGAGCACACTGCCAGGCGATCACATTGTCGGCACTGCGATCCGAAAGCCCTCGATCCTCGTCGGGAGTCAGGTGGAGCTCGAGTGCCGTCACGATCCGCCGCGCAATCTGCTCCTGGATCGCGAACACGTCTTCGATGGTGCCTTCGTAGGTCTCGGCCCACACCCGGTCGTCGGTGGCCGGGTCGATGAGCCGCACCGAGATCCGGATTCGGGAACCATCCTGACGAACGCTGCCCTCGAGCAGGTGTTGCACCGTGAGCTCGCGACCGATCGTCCGGGCACTCTTGCTGGTGCCTTTCAATGCCATCGACGAAGTGCGGGAGATAACGCGCACGGCCCGGAGCTTCGACAGCGCAGCGATCACCTCCTCGGTGAATCCGTCGGCGATGTACCCCTTCTCCGGCTCGGGCCCGAGGTAGGCGAAGGGGAGGACCGCGATGGACTCCCTCTCGGTCTCGAGGAGCTCTGTCACCACAGCTCTGACCGGGCTCGAACCCTTCGTCGGGGATGGTTTCCGGGCCTCCTGCCAGGCGTCGATCTCCGACCTGAAGGCGTACACGCTGGCGAGTGATCGGTGCATCTGACGATGGATCGGCAGCCCCTCCCGCGCCTCCCAGCGGCGGACCGTTCTCACGCTGCGCCTCAGGTAGGCGGCAATCTCTTTCCAGGAATCGAGGCGGTCGGAGCTCGAGGGGCCAGTCATGGCTCCATCGTAGACCATCGCCGGGGTCAAACGCGGCCAATGCAGGACATGAGCAGCCATGACCCACTTTGCGCATTGCCATACCACCGATCTGCCCCCAGAATTTGCGGGTGAGATTGAATCGCAAAACAAGGAGGTACCAGACATGCGATACAAACCCGTCACTCTCGCACTCATCACCACTCTTTTCATCAGCGGCGCGACCTCTGCGCAGAGGAACACCCGCACTGCGGTCGAACCGGGACTGCAGGCGGCGCGCAACCAATGGGAAGCGGTGGCCGGGCACGGTGTGCACTACTTCACTACCGGCATCGTGCACTCCAGCGAGCCCACCGCCACCGGCGTGATCCAGCGCAGCACGGAGACTGTCGAGTTGTCCGGCGATCTCGAAGGACGCATTCTCTACCACCCGGTCTCGGTCTTCGACTTCGTGGAGGGGACCCTCGTCAACACCGGACACCAGGTCTTCTCGGGCACCGTGCTGGGATCAGACCCGGTGCTGATCCACGACGACGAGTTCCGTTTCGAGGTCGACCTCGAGACCGGCGTCACCTTTGGCGAGGTTCATCTGGTCGATCGCATTGCAGGTCCTAGGATTCGCTGTCGCCTGCAGGTTTACGGCACCGGCCAGACGACCCCCGAGGGCGATGCGATGTTCGAGTACACCGGTGAATGCAAGATCTCCCAGCGACAGTTCGAAGCCGGGCAGAAAGATTGAATTCTGACGGTGGAACGAGCCGCTTCGCCGGCAAGACAAACGCCGCCCAACTGGGCGGCGTTTTCATCGGTGCAGGTCTTGTGAATGTTTCGACGAGAAGCTCAGCGCCTGGGCAATGGATGCAAAAGTGCGTGAGTTGCTTGAGCCTCAGAGATTTGACGAATGGAAAAGCGTGCCCACTTTGTTCACTTTGTTTCTCCTGGCACCAATGGTTGTTCGACGCACCGCCGAATTGCTCTACTATCATGTGCACGATGAAGCTCTCGGGCAATTTCAACCTCGACACAAAAGAGGGGCCGGCGGCGCCGGCCGTTGCGACGTTCCTGGTGATCGCAGCGCCGGAGTTCTGGGAGACGATTCGAGAGGGCCTGCAAAGAGTCGCCGCAGTCTGGAATTTCCAGCTGATGGCGATCAGCGGGCGACCGCTGACCGTCGGCAAGGTGACCATCGCCGTCCTGGTGCTGCTGATCGGCATTCCGATTGCGAAGGTCGTGACTCGAAAGATCGCGCACCGCGTGTTCACCCGGATTGGGCTCGAGCCGGGATCCGCCGCGGCCTTCCAAACCCTCAGTTTTTACGTGGTCGTCGTTTTCCTGACGGTGTTCGCTCTGTGGGTTTCGGAAATCCCCCTCACCGTGTTCACCCTGGCCGGCGGCGCGATCGCTATCGGCGTCGGTTTCGGGAGTCAGAAGATCGTCAACAACTTCATCAGCGGTCTCATCCTGCTGGCCGAGCGGCCGATCAAGGTGGGCGATCTGATCGAGGTCGGCGAGACCTTCGGCGAGGTGGAAAGCATCGGCGCCCGCAGCACCAAGATCAAAAGCTCCGACAACTATCACATCATCGTACCCAACGGAGCCTTCCTCGAGCAGAACGTGATCAACTGGACCCACTCGGACAACCTCGTGCGGATCGCTCTGCAGGTGGGCGTCGCCTACGGATCGCCGACGCGGCGCGTCGAGGAGTTGATTCATCGAGCGATCCGAGAGTCAGGGCGGGCGCTGATCCCACCAGAGCCGGTGGTTCTGTTCGAGGATTTTGGAGACAGCGCCCTGGTTTTCGACGCCCGGTTCTGGATCACCATGAAGCGTCCGATGGATCGACGGCGAGCGTTGTCGGAGGTTCGATTTCGGATCGATGATCTGTTCCGAGAAAGCGGTATCGTGATCGCGTTTCCGCAGCGAGATGTCCACCTCGACACCCTGCAGCCGCTCCGGGTTCATTTGTTGGAAGACCATCCGGAGTGATGTTGCTGTGATCCGCCCCGATCACGTGGCTTCTGGCAGAGAACGGCTCATCAGTGCGCCCGCGAGACCGAGCGCCGACAGGACGAGGATCACGATAGGAACCGAAAAGAGCTGTGCCAGGGCTCCGATGCTGCCGAGCACCAACAGCACGACACCGATCACTGTGTTGCTGACGGCAACGTAGTCGGTGCGGCGGTTGCCGGCGGCGAGGTCGACGATGTAGGTCTTGCGCCCCAACCGCACGCCGCTGTGGGCGATCATGAGGACGAAGAAGACCACCGGATAGAACCAGATCGCGGCGGCAAGCCGCGGAGCGATGATCTCGAGCGCGACCGCCAGGAATCCCAGCCCGCTCGTGATGAGGGCGGCCACCAGCATGACCGTGCGGCTCGACCAGTCCGCCAGTCGTCCCCAGAACGGCGCGCTGAGGCTCGAAGCGAGGCCGCCGGCGATGATGAAGAAGCCGAGCTGGCCCGCGATTCCGCTCTCGTGCCGGCGCGCGAGAATGACATAGTAGGGCGCCGACAGCGCCGAGCACAGCAGCAGGGCGCGGGTGATCACGAAGTTGCGGAATGGTGGGTCGTCGCGCAGAAGGGCAAGCCTGCGAAATGCCTCGGAAAGCGCATTGCCACCGCCCTCGGTTTCTCCAGGCCACTCTTCGATTCGGGAGTAGAGCAGTGCCGCAGCGACCCACAGGAGGGCGGCACCCGCAAGCAGCGCGAGAAAGGTGGCCCGGGCGCCGTCGTCCGCTCCCGCGGCAACCAAAACGGCGCCGACGCCGAGCGTCGCCAGTCCTGCCGCGCTGGCGCTGAATCCGTTGACCCGGCCGCGCCGGGTCTTCGGGATGGTCTTGCCGAGGACGTCCTTTGCCGCCACCGACGAGAGGCCACGGGCAAGGCTGAAAACAGCCAGGCTGAAGATGATTGCCACGCCGGCAGCGACACCGTCCATGAACCACGCGATCAGGCCCATTGCCAGGACCGCAGCCGCCTGCAGGATACTCCCCATGACCCACACTGATTTGCGGATCGGTTGCCGGCGTACGAAGGCGGCGATCACGAGCTGCGGAATCAGCGATCCGGACTCGCGGACCGGCACCAGGAGGCCGGTCAGGGCAACCGGCGCACCGATCGCGTCCATCATCCAGGTGAGGGTCGTCTTGGGGTTGGCGATGGAATCTCCGAGCTTGGTCAGGACGTAGCTGCCGATGAGGAGAAAGAAGTTCCTTGGCACCTCGCGGCATGCTTCGTCGGGGATCTCGCGACAGACGCGAGCGTCCTCCTCGTTGACCAGCTTGGCGTAGAGATCTTCGGTCAGAGTCGTGGCCATGTCACCTTCAACGGCTCATCATCTTCCGGGGAGCATACCCGAGCGGCCACGCGCAGGCGTCAGGTTCTGGAGTATTTCTGGCGGCTGCAGCCCGGCTCCGGCACACGGCAGTCTATACTCAAGACATCGCGAGTGCCCAGAAACAGCTGCCCCGTGGGGCAGTGCCCACGGAGGTCATCATGCGTCTCGTCTGGTCGCGTCACAAACCAGGAACCGCTCCCGGCACCCTGGGGATCGCCGAGCCCCCCAAGGAACCGCCGCGGTGCCATTTTATGGACTACGGGCTCGAATACCTGCACGAGACCGACGTCGCGAGCCCCGACGAGCTGTCCGAACCGAAACCGGGTGCCGTCGGGTGGCTCGACGTCGAGGGGCACGATGTGGAACTTATCGCCGAGCTGGGTCGGCGGTTTTCGATCCATCCGCTGGCCCTGGAGGATGTGATCAACGTCGGCCAGAGGGCCAAGAGCGAGGATTTCGAGGGCTCCATCTTCGTGGTTGTGGATCACTTTTACATCGACACAACCACGCAGGCCCTGGCAAAAGAGCAGATCAGCCTGGTCATCCAGTCGAATGCTCTGCTCTCCGTTCGCGAGCGTCGGAGCGACCTCTTCGAACCGGTTCGAACGCGGCTGAGAACCGGCAGACCTCGGATTCGCGGCGGTGGTGCCGGCTACCTCGCGTACGCCCTCATCGACACCGTGGTCGATCACCTGTTTCCGATTCTCGAGTCCATCGGTGACCGTATCCTCGAGGTGGAAGACTCGCTCCTCGAGTCGCCGGAATCCGAGCACGTCAGCACTCTCCACGTTTTGAAGCGGGAGCTGCTGGCGTTGCGAAAGTCGATGTGGCCGCTGCGCGAGATGCTGAACGGACTGCGCCAGAGCGACTCGGAGCTGGTCAGCGAGGAGACGCGCCTCTACCTGCGCGACGTGCTGGACCACGCGACCATGGCAATCGACATCGTGGAGACTCTCCGCGAGATGGTCTCCTCGATGATGGATCTCTACCTTTCGAGCATCTCGAACCGGATGAACGAGATCATGAAGGTCCTGACGATCATCGCCACGATCTTCATCCCCCTGTCATTCGTCGCCGGACTGTACGGCATGAACTTCGACCCGTCGGTCAGCCCGTTCAACATGCCCGAGCTCGGCTGGTACTGGGGCTATCCGCTGGCGCTCGGAATGATGGCACTGATCGCCATCGCACTCCTGATCTTCTTCCGGCGCCGCGGCTGGCTCTGACCCTGACGCCGTCGCTGAGATCGGCCGTCGGCGGTGAGCTCGACCCAGGCGCCAACCGCATCACGATTGACCCCATCCCAACCCTCGAGATGAACCCGCAGCCCATCGGCTGACCAGGTCTGGGTGCATCCCAAGCCGGCTCCACCCCCTTCCCACAGCCCTCGGAAAACCCTTTGGGCTTCCCACAGACTCACAGCCTCGACGACGAGCTTTTCAGTCGTGACGTCTTTCAGAGGCACGGATGAACGCATGGAGTGCGACGGGGTAAGAGAGGCCCGTACCGGTCCCTCGATGCATCCCCGGGAACGTCAACGAAACGGCCACGTATTGCGGCGTGGTGTAATGATCATGAGCTCGGTCGGCAAGCCGAGCCTGGTCGCGCGATGCAGAACCTCGTTCAATGCCCGGTTGTGTGCGTCAACCACCTCGAAGCCACCGTCGTAGTGCACGAGCACGGCGCCGGTGTCGCCATCGGAGATCTCGGTCGCGCGAACCGCGTGCGCAGCGCAGTCGCCGACCCACTCGAACAACGCAGGGACGTCCACCAGACCATAGGGACCGTTGCGCCGGGGCCACAGCAGCTTCCAGGAACCTCGCGGCGTAGTGGCGATCTCCTTGAGCGGATTCTCCCGCTCTTGTCTCACGCTCAAGATCGGAATGCCCACCGGTAGCGCGCCGACCACCTGCCTTGCCTCGTCGAGCACCTGCCGATGCGCCCCGGAGATGCGCTGCCAGTCCCTCAGGTCGGCCCGCACGATGCTTATCGACGCGGCACAGGCCAACCCGACGAACGCCGCCGCGACCACGGTGAGACTACGTTTCCGCCGGTCGACAATGGCTCCCAGGTACGCCTCCGCCGCCGACACCACCAGCAGCACGAAGCCGGCATAGGGGATCACGGTGTATCGTTGCGGAAGGTACGGCACGAACAGAGTCGGCAGCAGGCCGGCGACCAAAACCGTCGCCCCCATCACGGCGCCCAGGTTCCGGTCCCGGACCGCGACGATTCCCAGCGCGGTCGTGGCAGCCAGAGCCACCAGCCCCTTCCAGGTCACGACCACGTTGAGC
>CBDTWX010000083.1:0-14619 GCA_965364305.1 uncultured Thermoanaerobaculia bacterium | reverse complement strand
CGAGCTCCATCACCGGATCTCGATTCGACTTCTGGTTGCAGGCGGCGACCAGGGCGTTGACCGTCAGCGGGTAGTACTCGGGCGTCGCCTGCTCCTTTTCGAGCAGCGCCCCGAGTATTCGAGCTTCCACCGAATCGAGCGTCTTGGGTAAGCGCATGGCGTCTCAGAATGCCACGGAGCATCGCTGTGTGCAAAGGGAAACGGCTCGACGTGAGCCTCGATGAAAACAAATTTCGGGAGAGCACCACGAGATCGGCCATGAGATCGCCCGGGCCACCGCCCGACGTCACTCCACTGCCTCAGAACCCCCTCCCGCCACCGCCGGTCACCGGCTCACCGACCAGCGAGCCGGTGTCGAGATCGCACGAGCGGCTCCTCATCTCCACGACCTGCGGATCGTCGAGCCGGGTTGTCGAGCCTTGCGCCCGGTATCGCAGCGGCCAATCCTGGTGGCCCCCTGCTTGTTGTTCGTGCAGCGTGGGGCTGCGATTTCTTTGGATCGTACATCTTCCGTCGCGACGACCGCTGCCGGCGGACTACTCCGAGCGACGGCTTCCCGCTGCTCCCGGGGGAGCCCCCTTTGGCAGGACCTCGCGTGTATGATGTGGCCCACGAAGATGTGCACCGAACGAAGAACACCTTGCGAAGTCAGGCGCTCCCCGCAGCCTCCGCCTCTCCCACACGTCTCCTCAGCGATTGACGACCCTGCGTTGCTGGGTGATGAAGCTCGATAGCTTCGACCGCAACAGCTGGTCGAACCGGTGGATCTCATCGAGGTGGTACGCGGCGCCTCTGGTTGTCCTCGGTCTTCTTCTGGCGTCGCCGAGTCTTTTCAACGGCCTGCAGGCCGACGATTACGTTGTCCGCGCGGCGGTTCTCGGCAACCAACCCTGGGGTTTTCAGGGTGAGGGGCTCCGAGACGCCTACCGCTTTCTCGACGGAGACCCCGACCACGCGCGGGCGGCCATCGAGCGTGGGCTGTTTCCTTGGTGGAGCGACCCGACGTGCCGGTTCCACTTCTGGCGCCCCATCACGGCGTGGACCCACGCCTTCGACTTCCGCGTCTGGCCCGGTCAACCGGTTTTGATGCATCTACACAGCCTGCTCTGGTTCGGGATGCTCCTGGCGGTTGCGGCGATCTTCTACCGGCGCCTGATGGGCCGGACGCCGCCCGTCTGGACAGCAGCTCTTGCCGCCCTCCTGTTCACTGTGGAAGATGCTCATGCCCGCTCGGTGGGCTGGTTGGCCGACCGGGGCACTCTGCTGGGGGCGGTCTTCGGCATCCTGGCCTTGACGGCCTACGATCGCTGGCGTCGCGACGGCTGGCGGCCGGGCTCGTGGCTCGCGCCGATCGCTTTGGCGGTGGGCCTTCTCTCGAAGGAGACGGCAGTCGCCATCGCCGCATACCTCCTGGCGTACGAAGTGTTCTTGGAACGCGGTCCGCGGCGCAGGCGTCTGACGGCGCTGCTGCCCTGCCTGGCGGTGGTCGTCACCTGGTACGCCGCCTACCGGGTGCAGGGCTTCGGAACCTCGAACAGCGGGACCTACGTCGAGCCCGGGACCGAACCGCTCCAGTTCCTGGTGGCCGTCCTGCAGAGAGGACCGATCCTCTGTGTCGGTCAGTGGGCTCTTCCGGACTCCATCCTCAGTCTCGCAATGTCGAGGTCCTTGCTCTCGATCTACTGGTTAGCGGCTGTGTTCTTCGCCTTGCTGGTCGGCCTGCTGCTGGCGCCGCTGGTCGCCCGCGACGCAATGGCACGCTTTTTCGCAACGGGAATGCTCCTCTCGCTGGTGACGGCCTGCGGTGCATTCTGCGACGACCGGCAGCTGATGTTCGCCGGTATCGGCGCGATGGGGTTACTGGCCCTGTGGCTCGCGGGTCTGAGAGGCGCCGCTCCCTGGATCCCATCAAACCGGCTGTGGCGGAGGTTGGCCGGAGGGTTTACTCTGTTGTTCATTGCCGCACACCTGATCGTGGCCCCGCTGCTGCTGGCGTTGGAAACCAGGACGATGGAGATCTACGTCGATCGCGTCGATCGGATGATCGCCACGTTGCCCGTCCATCGAAAGAACAAGACGGTGATTTCGGTCGCCTCGGACTCCTGGCTGGTCGATTTCTGGATGCTTCAGTCGGCGCACGGGCAGAACCAGGATCTGCCGGCACATTTCTTGAGCCTGTCGTCGGGCAGCCGCCGTGTCTCGGCCACGCGTCGAGACGCCACCACGCTCGTGGTCCGGCCGGACGTCGGCTATCTCCCGTCTCCCGGAATGCAGGCCGAACCAAGACCTGATCTTTCGCTGGTCCACGTGTTCCAGACCTTCGACCGTCTGGTCCGCTCGCCGGACCGACCGATGCAGCTGGGCGACAGGCTCGAGCTGCCGGTCGCGACGGTCGAGGTCACCCGAATGACGGATGATAACCGGCCGGCCGAGGCGACCTTTCGGTTCCACGTCCCGTTGGAGGACAAATCCTTGCGCTGGGTCCGTCAGACCGGCAGAGGCTATCGGCGATTCGTGCTGCCCGCGGCGGGGGAAACGGTCGAAATTCGCGGCGGGCTCGGTTGGGCCATCAGCTCGAAGCTCTTCATGTCCGAGTGATGACCTGCAGGAGGTAGAAGGCGCCATCCGTTGCGTCGGGATCGGCACGAATCGACGCGACCGCCGCGCGGTGGGTGGCGAGTGCCTCGGTAGTGACCATGTCCAACTCCTTGACATCGCGCGACTGCATGAATGCGCGCAGTCTCGTGTCGAGGGGCTCTGCGTAGGCGGTGAGCCAGCAATGCTTCGGCAGCGGGTGCGTCTGGCGAAGTGTAAATCCGAAACCGGCGAGCCGGTCGCTTATGCTGTGGAACCATTTATTGGTCTCATGCATGACCAGGTAGCCGCCGGGCTTGAGCAACCGCCGGCACTGAGAGAGACTGCGATTGGTGTCGAGGAGATGCAGCGCGCCCTCCTCCCACAATAGGTCGAAGCTCGCGTGGGTGAAATCGGTTTCGTACAGGGAGACGCAGCGGACGGTCACGTGGTCGCCGAGCCCTGCCCGGGCAACCCTTTCGCGCATCACCTCGAGGGCGGCCTCGTCCACGTCGATGCCGACGACGTCACCCCGGCTCAGCCGCGCCAGCTCCAGCGTCGGCACCCCCGTGCCGCAACCGATGTCCAGAATTCGCGGCGGTCCACCCATGAAGGGCGGCAAGAGACCATAGGCCCGTCGAGTGTGCTCGAGAAATGACCTTCGCAGCCCGGAGATGCCCAACACCCGATCAAGATCGTATGAAATTGCCATTGCGTTGCGTTGACGCAGCAGTCGAACCTGTTCACATCACGGCTCGACGCCGAGCCTTTCCAGCATGGTGACGGCGTTGCCGTTTTCCGGGTTGAGCTCGAGCGACAGGTTTCCGAGATCGAGCGTCATGCGCTCCGAGAACGAGAGGTCCGGCGTCCGCACCTCGAACCCGGGTTCGCTGAGCCCGGAGATGATCCACTCCGCCTGGTGTCGCCGTTCTCGGGCTTCTGCTGCATCCGCCGAGGCCGGGTCGATTTCCGCCAACACCGTCAGCGGCGGATGGAGTGGCCAGGCACATCGTCACAATGACGATCGCGATTCGAGACACGGTCTGCTGCATGGGAATCCTCCTGATATTGGAGATGCAGACTGTACGAAGCTACCCACAAGAGGTTTCCTCGGTCCCAACGGCAAGAGGAGTCTTTACGGCGCCGCCGCCGCTGCGGACTCGAGCCGTCGAAGCACGCCGTCGAGTGCGGTGCAATCGAGGTAACGGCCGCGAAGAACGACAGCCTCGATCTCATCGAGGGCGTCAAGGCTGTCGAACGGGTTGCCACGGAAGATGACGAGGTCTGCCGGGGCGCCGGCGACAAGGCGACCATCGAGTGGATCGCCGCCCGCCTCAATGCCGGGTCCACGAGTGGCCGTGCCGAGAGCACGCCGGGGGCTGAGACCGGCGTCGGCGAGGAGACGGAGCTCGGCGTGGAGATCGAAACCGGGAACCAGGCCGGGCGCACCGATGTCGGTCCCGGCGCCAACCGGGGCACCGGCGGCGTCGAGTCGCCGAACGACGTCCTTGCCAGTCTCTACCAGAATTCGTCTCAGGGCGATCATGTCGTCTTGCCGGTCGAGTGGCGTCGGTGGTTCTTCACGCCACTGCGCACGAAGCGCCGCCGGCACAAAACGCTGGTTCGGGCCGGGATCATCCCACCAGGTCGCCCAGCCGGCAATCAGGTCATATGCTCGCAGGGTCGGCACGAACAGGGTCTGGTGCTCGTTGAAGCAGTCCGCCAACGTGTCGAACTCCTCGTCGGCCCATGCGGGCATCCCCTGAAAGGCCTCGATCTGGCTGCTGAAGCCATCGAGGTAGGTGCCTTCGAAAAGGGTCGCGGTGTGCTCGATGGACGCCTGGCCGGCCTCGCAGGCCTCGAAAGGCGTCACCGTCACCGGCACGCCCGACTACGGGCAGACCAGCCTCTCGGGCGGCCCCGATAAGGGCAAAGTAGGCTTCGCGCGGGGTCGCGTTGTGGGTCTTGATGAAATCGAATCCGTCGGCCGCGAGGTCCGCAACCGCACGCTGCGCCGCCTCGGGGGACTCGATCAGTCGATGAAACGGGGCATAGGACGCGCCGTTGAGAATCGGACCGGCGCGGACGATGCGCGGGCCAAGGAGCTCGCCGGAATCGATGCGGCGGAGCATGTCCTCGAAGACCTCCGGATCGGCGCCGAGATCACGGACCCCGGTGACTCCCTGGGTCACCAGAAGCCGTGACGCCCAATCGCCGAGCTGGGCGACGTGGGTGTGGAGATCCCAGAGGCCAGGCGTGAGGTAAAGGCCGGAGGCGGTGATCAAATCCACGCCAGGGGCGACCGAAACCTCGTCGTCGGGACCTGTTGCCACGATACGGTCGCCCCGCATTATCACCGTCGAAGGCACACTCGGTCTCTCGGAGGCGGGATCGAGAAGGACGACACCCACCAAGGCGAGATTGCCGTCTAGGGCGGGCGGTGCCGGTGCGCACCCCCACAGCATCGCTGCAAGGAAGGCACATACCAGTGACGTCCTCACATGCAGGATGCCTGGATACGCACCTCGACCTTGCGAATTTCGAACAGTTCAGTTGAATCGGCTGGATGCCAGAATCTGCGGTACTGACAGACTCACGGTCGTACGATCGACGCGGCAACAAAGTGTCTCAAGAGTGTGCGCAGCCACTTCAAACCTATTCAGATCACTTCTTCGGAGATTTTCCGATCCACTTGTCGAAACCGGGGTCTTTGCCGGGCCACCACTTTGCATCTTGGAGATAGGTGTGTCGAAACTCGTCGTACGGCACGATCTGCGGGGGTAACCCATCAACCTTGAAGCAGTACTTCGCATCGCTGGTATTTCCATGGGTTGCGTGCCGGCACACGATGACGAATCGCATAGGGATGCAATCTCTACCCGGGAGAGATGCCCCCGGGTTCTCCTCGTCACAGCCGTCGAGATCGTTCCCATGCCCCTTGTTGAAATCTTTGTTGTTCGGAATGTACCAGTAGTCCTTGAACCTCCCCTTCCAATCGAGATGATCGCCAACCTGCTTCTGGGATGGGGCCTGCCCGGTAAGTGCAAGCGAATCAACCTCCGCGGCGAAGGCCTCCATATCCCCAAGACACTTGACCGTCGTGGCGACATCCTGAGCACCGAGGACCCTGTTGATCAGGCCCACAGTGAGCAGCCCAATCACCGCGACGGTAATGATGACCTCGACAACCGAAAAGCCCTTGTTCATCATTTGGTCCTCCAGGACTTCATATACGGGTCGTTTGGTGTGCGGTCAGCGGCCATCTTTTCGATGGTCTACTGCATCAATTTTAAAAATCGACCACCGACGATCCCTGTGATCTGCATCACGGAGACACAGCCAGCGGCAGCGACGATACTGAGGACCTCGACTTCTGAGATTCCCTTTTTCACCGCCCTCATCTCATCACCCTCGACCTGGTGCCGATCGTATGCCCCTTCCTCGCGACGACCCCATCGATGGCCATTCAGCGACTGACTCATTCTGATATTTGAGAGGTTCAACATCTGTCGGGACATCTTGACACCTGGTTTCGGAAAGTCGAGTCGGCCGATGTCGGGCCACTCATGCTCTTCATCGGCATCGGTACCAGATCCGAAGTTCCGCAGCAGTACAAGGCATCGAGAATGGTAGGCTTTGGTGGAAGAAACGGAACTCGAGCCCCGCACAGGAAACGACGATGTTGATTCCGATCGGCCACGAGGAGACGAAGCTGCGGCGCATGCCGTGGGTGACGCTTACGATCATCGGTCTCTGCATCTTCGCCTTCGTCCAGACAGCTCTCGTCCCGTCAGGCGAAGAACGGACGGCGGCGAGCGAGCGGCGCGCGGTCGAGTACTATCTCGACCACCCCTACCTCGAGCTCGATCCCAGGCTCAAGGGTTATATCTACTACTCAACGAGGGGCCAAAAGCGGACTGACGTCTCTCCGCCCGGTAAACCAGCGGAGCTTCAAAGCGAGCAGCTGGAACTGGATGGCCTGGTCGAAGACTACTACGAGGTTCGCAACGGCACGCCCTATTATCGCTGGGGCCTGGTGCCGACCCGGCAGCAGCCGGTGACGTGGTTGACCCACATGTTGATGCACGTGGGTCTTCTCCACCTCGTCGGCAATCTCTTCATCCTCTATCTCGTGGGACCGCCCCTCGAGGACGCCTGGGGGCCCTTACCATTCGCGGCCTTTTTCGTCGTCTCAGGGCTGGTGGCGGCCTTTTTCTTCATCGCCGGCCATCCCGACGTCGACGAGCCTCTGATCGGCGCGTCGGGGGCGATCGCGGGCGTCATGGGGGCCTTTGCGATCCGTTTCTGGAACAGCAGAATCACCTTTTTCTACTGGGTGTTCATGATCAAGATCTACACCGGGACCTTCACGGCGCCGGCGTGGTTGATGCTCGGTCTGTGGGTGCTCGGCCAGCTCGCCTTCGCGAGCGGTATGTGGGCCTACATGAGCGTCGCCGATATGGGTGATGTGGCCTTCGAGGCTCACATCGCAGGCTTCATCTTCGGCGCGGCGGTCGCTTTCGCCGTCGGCAAGCTGGCGCTCGAAAAGCGTTTCGTCGAACCGTCAATCGCGAAGCGGCAGGTCGTCCACCAAGCGCCGTCGGTTGAGAGGGCGCACGATCTCGCGCGGAAGGGTCGAACCGACCAGGCCATCTCCATCCTCGAACAGGATCTCGAACGGAATCCTCGCGACGCCGACGCCGCGTCGGCCCTGTGGAGCCTCGCAGTGGCCGCCGGGAAGGGGGCGGAGGTCGCGCTGCTCATGCGGCCTCCGCTCGAAGCCTCCGCACGCACCGGGGACGAGGGCCTCCCCTCGCTGTGCTGGGGTGAGCTGCTCCGTACTGCGCCGGAGATCGAAATCGAGCCCGCAACTGCCGTGCGGCTGGGAGAGATCGTTCTCGCGGCCGGTCTTGAAGCCGACGCCGAGGAGACGCTGCGGTGGGTCGAAAGCCGGATCAACCCGGATGCACCCGTTGGTCTGCTGGCGCGGCTCGCCCGGATGGCCGCCAGACTCGGAGTGAGAGCGCCTTACGCCGAGCTCGCCGTGGCGCGCCCCGAACTACCGCCGGCAGTCGCCGACGAACTGCGCACCGAACTCGAACGCTGGCGCCGCGGTTGATCAACTACCCGAGAGGATTCTCGGAGTAGATCTTTGCCGCGGGGTACAACGCCCCGTTTTCCAGGACGATGTCATCCTCGTTGCCGAACTCTCCGTCCGGACCTGCCGAGATGATGTTGTACTTGTCGACCCGCAGCCGGCGATAGAGGAACCGATTTCCCCAGCCGTCGTTGAGCTCGAGATCTCCCCTGAGCTCGGGCGGAATCTCCTCGAGAGCTTCTGGGTACGAGTTGCCGCCCTCGACGTTTGTTGCCATATACATGTTGATGATCGGTCCCCACTCGATCATCCTCTTTTCGGTCACGGTCTGACCGCCACCGCAGGCGACGGCAATCGTTGCCAATGCTGCCAGGACAAGAAGTCGTTTGCTCATCCCTTCCTCCATTCTGTTGGCCCGGCGCCTGGGCGGCGGCGCCGGTTCTCACCGTGGAATCGGAACCTCTTTACGGCCAATTCGCCGGTAGAGCTGGCCGTTAGAGTACGAAAACCGGGCGGTCTCTCCACCGGTCGTGAGGGTGAGCCAGATTTTCTCGCCGCAAGCCTTGACCCGGATCTCTCGACCGGGCTCCCAGCGTGGAACGTCGATCTCGCCGCACGGGCGGGTGGCTCCCTCGCTCTCGGAGGCCTCGATGACGAGATGGGCATCCTCCAACGCGCGATTGTTGGCGTTGACCACCTCGAGCCATTCCTCTTCGGGTTGGCTGACCGCGATGGTCAGCTCCATCGAGTCGCAGGCCAGGAGGCCCACGACGAAAACCAACGCGAGACACAACCTGAGTGACCGGACTGGAAGCTCCTTTCGCTCACATCGAGCGTACCATGCCGCCGGGGTACTGGTCGGGGCCGCCGCCCCGACGAAAATGCCTCATTGAACGAGCCTCGCGCGATTTCTCGTCGCGCCGATTCACCCAATCCATCTCGCTCGAGGAGCTCACGATGGTGCCCTGGGTCGACTCCAAGGGAGCCGCTCGGGAGGGAACCCGAACGAGACGGGGGCAACCGAAGCGGGATCGAAAAGGGTGGCGGCGCAGACGCGGACGCGGAGATCGCCCCCATGGGCAGCGAAAAGCGGTGCCGGGGCGCCCCACGGAAACGTTGTTTCTCTTGGCGCCGTCGACAGCTCTAAGGCACCGAGCCCGACCACACCGCGGTGTCGCCCGACTCGAAGCCGTCGCTGAAGATGTGCGGGAGGGCGAAGCGCTGGCCCTGGATGCTGTAATCGAACGTATCGCTGCCACTCGATCCCAAGCTGGCCCAAACCACAACACCGTGGCCCCGGGCATCGACCTCAACGGCAGGCGCTCCCTGGTTCAGGGTCGTGTAGGTGTTGACCTGAAACTCGGGGCCGGCGAACGCGCCGTTCGAGGCAAAGAGCCGGCCCTGGACGCTCGTTTCCGAGTCGTCGTCTCCGCTCGAACCCTCGCTCTGCCAGACCACTACGAAATTTCCCTCGCCATCGGCCGCAACGTCAGGCGCCACCTGGTCGCCCGTTGTGAAGGTGTTGACTTGGACCTCGGAACCGATCGCCACGCCAATCGAGTTGTAGATCCTGCCCTGGATGCTGTAGCTCGAGCCCGAGTCGTCACCCCACGAGCCGTAGCTGTCCCAGACGACGGCAAAACTCCCATCGCCGCCGACATCGACTTCCGGAGACCTTTGGAACAGAGTCGTGTACGTGTTGACCTGGCTGTCCGGGCCCGCCGGCACGCCAATCGAGTTGAAGACTCGGCCTTGAATACTGGTGGACGAGTCGTCGTTTCCGTAGGCGGACCCCATGCTTTTCCAGACCACCACGAACGCGCCTTCAGCGTTCATTCCGACTGCGGGATCATATTGGTAATGGGAGTATGTGGTGTCGCTGTTGACCTGAAACTCGCCGCCGGCGGGGAGGCCATCCGAATCGTATCGCTGCCCCTGGATGTTGCGGCCCCAGAAGCTACTGCCAAACGGCCCGTAGCTTTGCCACACCACGACGAAGGCGCCTTCAGCGCTCATTCCCACTGCAGGACGTCGCTGTTTACCCGTGGTGTAGGTGTTGATCTGGAACTGGCCTCCGACGCGCTGGCCGTTGGAACTGTATCGTTGACCCTGGATGCTGCGGTACGAATTGTCGTCGCCTGGCGAGCCATAGCTCTGCCAGACCACGACGAAGTTGCCTTCGATGTCGACCGCGACATCGGGAAATGCCTGAGCCCCCGTCGTGTACGTGTTCACCTGCGTGTCTTGGAGGGCAGGCACTCCGCTCGAACTGAAGACCCGGCCCTGGATGCTGAGATCAGTCTTGTCGGTCCCGGTCGAACCGAGACTGTGCCAGACAACGACAAAATTTCCGCTGCCGTCGAATCCGACAGCCGGAGACGACTGGTCGTTGATCGTGTACGTATTGACCTGACCCTGAACGCCCACCGGCACGACTGACTGTGATCCAGCCGGAGGTGCGAAAAGGATGAGGATCACAGGGGTGGCGACGATCGACGCTGGAAGCCTCATGATGGAACTCCCTCGTCAAAGTGAAACTATCTCAATTACCGTTGTCTTCTTGACCTCATTATGGAGCCTGAGGACAGTGTCCGCAAGTTTTGGGAGTAACGTTTCGAGCTCTTACGGCACCGAGCTCGACCACACTGAGGTGTCGCCCGACTCGAAGCCGTCGGCGAAGAGCGGCATGATCAGGCGCTGGCCCTGGATGCTGGTGAGGGAGGTGTCGGTGCCGAAGGAACCGTCGCTCTGCCAGACGACGACGAATCGGTCGACAGGATCGGCCGCCACCGAGGGGTTCTGCTGAGCTCCCGCCGTGAAGCTGTTGATCTGAAACTCGTCCGTGGCCGCCACGCCGTCGGAGTGGAACAGGCGCCCCTGGATGCTGGTGCCCGAGCCGTCCGGCGCAGTAGTCCCGCCACTTTCCCACACTACGAGGAAGGCTCCCTCTGGACCAAATGCAACCGACGGGAACCACTGCC
Source organism: uncultured Thermoanaerobaculia bacterium (assembly GCA_965364305.1). Lineage (GTDB taxonomy): Bacteria > Acidobacteriota > Thermoanaerobaculia > Thermoanaerobaculales > Sulfomarinibacteraceae > Sulfomarinibacter. The sequence continues at coordinate 3,966 of CBDTWX010000083.1, read as the reverse complement.
ACCCGGTGGTGTAGCTGTTGACCTGGAACTCGCCTCCAACCGCGGTACCATTCGACCCGTACCGCTGGCCCTGAATGCTGTAGTAGGAAGAATCCGTGCCGAAGGAGCCGTCGCTCACCCACGCCACAACAAAGTTACCTGCGGTGTCAGCAGCAACCGATGCTCCGAATTGATCTCCAGTTGTGTAGGTATTGATCAGGAACTCGCCTCCAACGAGGCTTCCGTCGGAGGCGAAACGCTGGCCAAATACTTCGGAGTCCGGGCCAGCAGGCGTGCTACCACCGGTCCACGTCACCACGAAGTTGCCCAACGGACCGACGGCAGCCGAAGTCGCGCCCTGGTAATAATATCCCCCGGAATCGACCCGAAACTCGCCGCCCTCTGCAATTCCATTCGAGGCGAAACGCTGGGCCCTAATTTCTTTATCAAAAGTGTCCCACGCGACCACGAAGTGACCCTGTGGGCCGGCCGCTACTTTGGGAAACTCCTGGTAACTCGCTGTATCCGTGTTGACCTGGAACTCGGGTTGACTGAACTGTCCTCGAAACCGTCTCATCTGCACGCTCGTATCATTGGTATCATTCCCGTCGGAGCCCCAGCTATCCCACACGACGTTGATGAAGAGATCGTCGGGTGGGTGCGATACTGCTTCCGGATTTCGCTGAGTTCCCGTGGTGTAGGTGTTGAGCTGAAAGTCATCGCCCGCGGGTGTTCCGTCTGAAAGATAGTCTCGCGCCTGGATGCTGGACGATCCGGTGTCGGTCCCGCCCGATCCATCGCTTTGCCACACGATGAAAAAGCTGCCGTCCGAACGCACGGCGACCGCCGGGCGCTCCTGATCGAACGAGGTGTAGCTGTTGACCTGAAACTCGGAACCCAGAAACAGGATTTCCTGGCCGATGGAGATCTGAGTGACCAGCCCAATTACTACTGCCAGCGCCGCCACGAGCCCGTGTTGCTTCATCGTGTCCTCCTGTCTTGCGACGTCGGAACCCAGATGGATCGTCCGTGATGAGCCCCGACATCGTGCCGACGACGGATATGACTGCGCGTGATCGTCCTGGTTTCGCCTCTCAAGGATCGGAGTGGATTTCTCGCGCCATTATATACCGCCGTTTTGAAACTGCGTGAATGGACTCTCGCACTGATGCCCTGTCTCGATCTGCGATCACCAGCGCGAATTGTCGCGATTCGCGGACGGCCGTGCTGTGACGGCCCTCACCGTTCGGTCTGGAACCGCAGTGCGACCATTGTTGAGAATGGGGACCTGCGGAGGTGCGTTCATGAGCCTCACTGACGATGCGGACGATGACAGAAGGGTTCGGGAGCCGCGCCCCCCGCGATCGACCCACGGATTCCTCTCCCGCTTCTTCTTCACCAACACCTTTCTTGCGGGAATCTTCGCCCTCGCCTGGCTTGTCCTGCGCACTGGACCCAAACCGAGCCGTTTGGCCTACCCATGTCAACAGGCGGCTTTCTCCGCGGCGACACTAGCCCTCGGCGCACCGCTCGTGTCCGCACTGGTGGCCGCGCGCCGCCACATCGCCGCGGGGCTGAGGAGACCGGTCGGTATCGCAATCGTTGCGGCGGTCATTCTGGGAGGCCTCGGCGTCTCCGGCGTTTTGATTGGAGTCGGCGCGACCCAGGCGCCGCTGATCAGCGCCTCGGCAACCTACCGAGCGCAGCTCTTTCACGTCGAAAAATGTCCGCAGGACCCGGTCGGGGACCGGTTCCCGGGCCTCGACGAGCTGGTCAAGATGATGGGCGCCCGGGGCCTCTACTTCCATGACTCCACTGGTGCGACACCTTTTTCGGGACCCGGAGGAATCATCGGTGTGAATGACGTGGTCCTCATCAAGATCAACTATCAGTGGGCGGAACGGGGCGGCAGCAATACGGACCTGCTGCGCGGCCTGATCCGGCTCATCGTGGACCACCCGGACGGGTTCACCGGCGAGGTCGTGGTGTGCGAGAACACCCAGTTCGCCGGGGCCGACAACTTCGACCGGACGGCCAACAACGCCCAGGACCACGGATTGTCGCCGCGCGACGTGGTGGAGCATTTCTCGGCACTCGGTCATGCCGTCTCGCTCTTCGACTGGACCGCGATCCGCTACCAGTCGACCGCCGAGTACTCGACCGCCGACATGACCGACGGGTACGTCGTGTCCGGCTATGACTCGGAGCTTCACGGGCGGGTTTCCTACCCGAAGTTTCAGACCGATCACGGGACCTACGTCAGCCTGAGAGACGGCATCTGGGACCCGGTGGGCTCCACTTACGACCGTGACCGGCTCAAGCTGATCAACCTCCCCGTGCTCAAGTCCCATCACTCGACCTACGGCGTGACGGCGTGCGTGAAGAACTACATGGGGTTGGTGACATCGGCCCTCGACACCAGCTCCCACAGCGCGATCCGTTACGGCCTGCTGGGCGCCGTGATGGGTGAGATCAGGCCGCCCGACCTCAACATCCTCGACTGCATCTGGATCAACGCCAACCCCTACAGCGGGCCCGCGACGAGCTACGGCGGCGCCACCCGCCGCGACGAGCTGGTGGCAAGCACCGACCCCGTGGCCGCCGACCTCTGGGCCGCCACCAACATCCTGATCCCTGCCTTTGTCGACAACGGCTACTCTCCCCCGTGGCCCTCGCCCGACGCCACGCCGGACGACCCCGAAAGCAGTTTTCGCGTCTACCTCGACCGGTCGATGAGCGCCATCCTGGCCGCTGGCTTCGACGCCACCAACGACCTCGCTCAGATCGATGTCTTCTCGCGAGACCTGGCGGCGCAGATCTTCTCCGACGGTTTCGAGTGGGGTGACACCCTGGAGTGGTCGGACGTGGTGCCCTGAACCGGCCCGAGGGACGCTCGGTGCTGCTGCCGATTGTTGTGCAAACTTTCGGTCGACCTCCGGCGTTCTCGATCGGGTCGTCCGAGCCCTCTTGCCCCTGCTACGCTTGAAAGATGGCGGATCAAAGCCCACCTCGCCGGCGCTTGACGGCTCCGCTCGTCGTGCCGGTCCAACTCGCGATGCTCGCGGCTGCTGCCGGTGCATGGTGGTGGTTTGCCGAAGGCGCCCCGGGGCAGTCGGTGGGCGCAGCGGCCGCGTACGGTCTGGTGGCTGTGGTTACGGCCGCAGTTCTCAGCGTCCATTTTTTCATCACGACCGTGGCGGTCGCCTACACAGCGGTCCGCCGGCGCAGCTCGTGGGGCCGGCTGGCCGCGATCCATCTCGTCGGGCTGCCGGTGTCGGTTGCCGTCGTGGGTGCGACGGCGTGGATCGCCGCCACCGTCGATGATCAACTCCTGCCCAGGGTGCGAGGCACGTCCGCCTGGAAGCGCGCCCACGCCGAAGAACGACTGCGCGCCTGTCGGCCCACCGGCTCCCCACGGTTGGTGGAGTTAGGAGAGGGCGCTGCCCTGCTGGCGCTCGATCTGCCATCGGCCGTGGACGACACACCCAGGATCCGAGATGCGGTGGTTCGTGGCGCTGAGGGTGAGCCTTCGTGGCGACTCAGGAAAAGCGGTCGGGTGGCCGGCACTGTTTTCGACCGGCAAATGAATGGGGTTCGGCTGTGGGCGGCGCTCGAACCGTCGGCAGGGGACCCACCGGGTCTCTCCCTCATCACACTGGTCTGCAACGGTGGCACCCTGATCCTCGAGGGCGGTCGTGACGGGGAGGAATTCCTCCCATTCGGGAGCCTTGCCACACTCACGATCCCCTTGTCGAAGATCGTGACCACGCCAGGTGACGAGGCGGATCGTGAGCGGTACCAGCGCTTGTTCGGGCCACGGCTGCTCCCGCGGGCCCCCGTGGCCCCGAAGTTCCCACGTGCACCGAGCTCCCCCGGCGCCGGGAGGTCCTCACCATAGATCTCGGCGCCCCTGCTGGCTCGTCGGCGTCACCGAGTCGCCGAATCGCGGGCGGGACGCCCGCGCCACAATGAGTCCCGAATTGTAGG
>CBDTWX010000082.1:0-14698 GCA_965364305.1 uncultured Thermoanaerobaculia bacterium | reverse complement strand
GGAGGCCATCTTCGGTGATCGCAAGCAGCCGTATCTCACGGGGGTCGTGTGCGCGTGGGAACGAGACCTATCGATTGTCGGCAATGGATCGAACGGCGACTGGGTCGGATCGTCGGCGTTTTCGGCCGCCATCGCACGCGAGTTTTTGGGCCTAGGAGCCGAGGCGAGCCCGGGCGACGTTCTTGGCGCTGTGATGGGAAAATCGGGTGTCACGGCCCATCTGCTGGCGCCGAGCGATGTCGACAGCTATTCGTACGCGGTCCTCGCCGCAGCGGGTGTCGACCCACCGGCCGGCGTCGCTCCCAATACCGGTGGTCTCGATCGCCTGCTCTTTCTCACCGATCTCTTCAAGGTTCCACTCGATCCGCCGTTATCGGGCCTCGTCGGCAACTGGCCGGCGGCGGCGGCGCTCTCGGTTCTCGAGCTCCGGGGCGACGTGGTACGCGACTCGGGAGAGGCGATTCCACGGCCCGGTGGAGTGGGCATCTTCCCTCGCCGCGCGATGCACGGCGAGGACCTGCTAACACCGGCGCCACTTTGGGAACGATGGGGCGGGAGCTATCGTCGGCTTGCCTCCACCCGGGTTCTGCCGGGTACCGCCCTCGAACGCCTACGCGCTGGGGACCGGTTGTTGGCGTTGGTCGTGCGGAGCTCCGGAGGCGGCGGAGAGGCCGACCGGCGTTCGGCGTGGCGCGAGTGGGTGCGCGAGCACTCGTGGTCCGAGCTCGAGAGAATGCTCGGTGTGCCGGGGTTGGAACGGCTGCGGGTGACGAAACGATCGCCATCCGGGAGAGTCGTCGGTTTGGCGGCGATCGATCGATCCGGCGCCGTCACGGAGTGGACCGGATTTGACGTGCGGCGTGCCCTGGGACTGCCCGAGACCCTGTTTGCCATGCACCTGCGGACTCTGTCCGATGGTGAACGCGCGGTGCACTTCCTCGGGCGCGGCTGGGGGCACGGCGTCGGCTTGTGCCAAAACGGGGCCTACGGTCTCGCCCGTGCCGGACGGCGTTTCGAGGAAATCCTCGGGCATTACTACTCGGGAATCCAGGTCGTGCGCTGGCGAGAAGGAGGAAACGGCCTACAATCGACACAGCCGTGACGAAAGGGGTGGACTGGTGGATTTCCAGCTCAGTGAGGACCAGCAAGCGATCCGCGATATGGTGCGAGACTTTGCCCGCAACGAGATCGTTCCTTACGCTTCCCAATGGGACGAGGACCAACACTTCCCGCGCGATCTCTTCACCAAGCTTGGAGAGCTCGGCATGCTCGGGGTCGTGGTGCCGGAAGAATACGGCGGTGCGGATCTCGGCTATGTGGAGTACGTGTCGATCCTCGAGGAAATCGGCGCTGCCGACGGCGCCATCGGTCTTTCGGTCGCGGCCCACAACTCGCTGTGCACCAACCATCTTCTGCTCTTCGGTTCAGACGAGCTGAGGAGAGAGTACCTTCCCAAGCTCGCATCGGGCGAGTGGATCGGTGCGTGGGGCCTGACAGAATCGCAGGCAGGGTCGGATGCGGGCGGCACTCGAACCACGGCGGTGCTCGACGGCGACGAGTGGGTGCTCAACGGGTCAAAGACCTTTATCACCCACGCCGGGGTGGGCGATGCCGTTGTGTTGGTGGCGCGAACCTCAGCCGAGGGCAGCCACCATGGGATCTCGTCGTTCTTCGTACCCTTCGATCGACCGGGCATCGAGGCGGGCAAGAAGGAGAACAAGGGCGGGATGCGGGCCTCCGACACTTCGTCGCTGGTGCTCGAGGACTGCCGGATCCCGGCGGGCTATTTGCTCGGCGGCGAGGGCGAAGGGTTTGTCCAGGCCATGAAGGTCCTCGACGGCGGGCGAATCTCTATCGCCGCCCTGTCGGTCGGTATCGCGCGCGGCGCCCTCGACGCCACCTTGAGTTACGCCTCGACGCGTGAGCAGTTCGGAAAACCCATCTCATCCTTCCAGCTCACCCGGGCCAAGCTCGCGGATATGGCGACATCGATCGAGGCTGCCCGGCTCCTCACCCTGCGTTCGGCGGTGATGAAGGACGCCGGTCTCGAGGTGACCCGCGAATCCTCGATGGCCAAGCTCTACGCCTCGGAGGTGGCGGTGGCGGTCGCCGAGGAGGCGGTGCAGATCCACGGCGGCTACGGATACACCAAGGATTACCCGGTCGAGCGTGCCTGGAGGGACGCCAAGCTGTGCACCATCGGTGAGGGAACATCGGAGATCCAGCGCATGGTGATTGCGCGGGAGACCCTGAGGATCGGTCATGGTTGACAAACCCACCCTCGACCACATTGGAATCGCGGTTGAATCCATCGATCAACGCCTCGCCGTCTACGAAGCACTCGGGCTCGAGGCCACAGGCTTCGAAGATGTCGAAGAGCAGGGTGTGCGGGTGGCGTTCCTGCCCGTCGGAGAGAGCCGCCTCGAGCTCCTCGAACCCACCGGCCCTGCCTCGCCGATCGCCCGCCATCTCGAGCGCCGAGGTCCGGGTCTGCACCATATCTGTCTCCGGGTGTCGGACATTCGCCAGACCATGGCGCGGCTAACCGAAGAGGGGTTCGAGTTGCTCTCGGAAGATCCGCAGCAGGGTGCCCACGGTTGCTTGGTCTGCTTTGTCCACCCGAAATGCGCCGGCGGAGTGCTGCTCGAGCTGTCGGAGTCGGTCGGGTCGTAGGAGGACAGGATTCCAATGGTCGAAGACGTGAGGGAGGGAGCGCTGGTCATCCTCCACTGCGGCAATCCGCGCGAAAAAATGTGGGGCGCAGTGACACGACTCGATGAGGTTGGGGTCGGACTGCGGGGTCTCGATCTCGAGTCGATGGAGGACTGGCTCCGTCAGGAGCGCGCGGGCGCCGAGAGCCTGATCGGACCGACCACGTTCTTCGTGCCCATGCACCGGGTGCTGCGGATCGATCTCGACGAGACCAGCCCCGCGGTCGAGAGCTATGGAGATCGTTATGAGTCGGCGTGCGGGCGCAATGTCCGGGAGGTCCTGCTGGAGAGACCGGGACGCGACGCGTGAGATATGCGGGCTAGCCCTGCGATTGTCGGAATGCTGCTCATGGCGAGCTTGCTGGCGGCCGGCGAGGTCCGGGCGCAGTACGAGGGTCGGGTCGACGTCAACGCCGTAGTGGTTCCGGTGACAGTGCGCAATCAATCGGGTCGGGTCGTGACCGGAGTGTCCCGTCGGAAGTTCCACCTGTTTGTCGATGGGCTCCGGGTGCCGATTCGTGATCTCGACCTCGAGACGGATCTGCCGATCAGCCTCGGATTCATCCTCGACACCTCGGGCTCGATGATGGGCCGTAAGATGAGCGGAAGCCGGCAGCTGATCACCGCTTTCCTGCTCCACAGGCGTCAGGAGGATCAGCTTGCGCTGTGGACCTTTGGCGACGACCGTGTGCTGGAGCGCTTCCCATTCGGGATGGCTTGGTACCTTCTTCCACGCGTGCTGGAGACCCTCAAACCGTGGAGCACCACTGCCCTTTACGACATGGTCGTACGGGTTCCCGAGATGCTCGAGAAGGCGCGTCATCACCGACGAGCCGCGATCTTGCTGACCGATGGCGTCGACAACGCATCGCAGTTCACGGCCGACGAGGCGACGGCGTTGGTGCGGCGGCTCGAAACCCCGATTTATGTACTCGGGGTGGAACCACCTCCGCCGACTGTGGGTATCGAAGGAGCATCTTACGAGGAGATTCTGACCCTCATTGCGGAAGCTTCTGGAGGCCACTATCGCCGAATTCCCAAGGCCGAGGAGATGCCCGAGGTGGTTGACGAGCTGCTCAGGGAGCTGTCGTCGCGCTACATCCTCACATTTGCCACCTCGGGAGCCGGCCAACGCAAGTGGCGGACGATCGAGGTTGCCGTCGACGGCTATCGGGCCACCACGAGGTCGGGCTACACCGGTACGCTGCCGTAAAGAATTCACGATGCGGTCAAGGGCACCCACCTCGCGAACTTCTGAGAATTGGCAGCGCATTCTTGACTTATTGAGACTCGCTCTGCATAGTGGAGAGACCTGAGAAAGTGAATCAAGGAGGTTCCCCATGACGTCTGTTCGCCGAGTTTTGTTGTTCCTGTGCGTGATCTCTCTGTGGGTTCCGAATGTACTGGCGGCCGACTTCGAGCCCGATACCGACGGCGCCTGGGTCAACGTTGATGTCATCGATCTCGTGGATTACGGCGATGCCACCTATCTCGATTACCTGGGAGAGGGTTATGTCGCGATGCTCGACATGCTCAAGAATGAGGGCACGATCATCGATTACGGGGTCATGATGAAGGTCTTTTTTGATGAAAACGAAGGCTCCGTCATCGTTTGGTGGTCGGTGAAGTCGATGGCGGACTGGGAGAAGGCGGGTAATCGGATGGGGGAAATCTCTGCTGAGATGAAGACCGCCGAGGAGTGGCAGGAGCTGTGGTCGAAGCTCGAAAAGGTTCGAAAGATCCGGAGCAGCACCCTCTACCGGAGCGTCAACTGGAACAAGGTCGACGAGTAGTCCAATCGGCTGATCTGTCCTCGTTGTCGGCGATTTCGGCAGCGCCAACACATTCTCGATCTCGGGCGCGACGGTTCTCGCGCTGATTCGGGCGCTCCGCAGATATTCCGAGTTTTACTCGTCTTCGACGATGACCGCGGTGCCGTAGGCCAACAGCTCGGCCGCGCCCTGCATCAACATCGAGGTCATGAACTTGGTGCAAATGACGGCGTTGGCGCCGAGCTCGGCCGCTTCCTCGACCATGCGATCGAGCGCCTGTTCGCGCGACTCGGCCATCATCTTGGTGTACTCCGACACCTCGCCGCCGACGATGTTTCGCAGAACTGCAACGACGTCCTTGCCCAGGTGGCGGGCGCGAATGGTGTTGCCCCGCACCAGGCCGAGCGTGCGTACGATGCGTTTGCCGACGATGCGGTTATCTGTGACGACGATCATTTCTCCACCTCCCGGTAGGGGTCGGTCCTCGCCGAGGTGATGCGGTCGAGCAGCACCGAGATAAAGAGCAGCGCGACAGCGCTGAGGCCGCCGAAGACGAAGAGCCGCTCCATCAGATTGGCAGACCCCTGCCAGAATTGCCAGAGCGCGTAGAACACGATAGCAATCGCCCAAACAATGGCGAATATCCAGCCCACGCCGCGGGCGAGGAGACTGGCTCCGCCACGTGGCCGCTCGTCCCATTGCGAGTCGTCGGGTTTAGAAAACTCGGTGGACATGGTGGCCTCCCTCATGGCTCGTAGCTCTTCGAGAAGTGCGCGGCAGTGCCCACAGTCCTCGAGGTGGATACGGACCTTTTGCTCGGCGGCCTGCGTGAGCTCACCGTCGAGATGTCCTGAGATCTGGGTCTCTTCAAATGCACTCGGGCACTGGTCAGTCATTTCTGACCTCCCCGTTGTTGATTTGGCGTCTGCGGACCACGTCGCGCAACAGGCGGCGCGCTCGGTGCAGTCGCGACATCACCGTTCCTCGCGGAATCTTCAAAGCCGTCGCGATCTCGGCGTAGGCCAGATCCTGATAGTCGCGCAAAACCAGGACCTCGCGGTAGCGGGGCGGTAGTTCCCGGAGGCAGCTCCAGAGCAAGGTCTGCAGCTCGCGGAGCGCGCTCTGGGCTTCGGGATCGGGTGTGGGGTCTTTGGGTTCGAAACGCAGAGCGTCCTCGGCCGGCTCCAGTGACTCCGTACGCCGCACCCGCATCCGGCGCGCCCGATCGCGAACGAGATTGCGGACGATCCGCAGCAGCCACGGTCTGACCGGCCTCGAGGCGTCGAAACGATCCAGCGATCGGAAGAAGCGAACCATGGCGTCCTGCGCCACATCGAGAGCGTCGTCCGGGTTGCCGGTCAGCTGGAGCGCGAAGACATAGGCCTGTTGGCGACAGCTCCTGGCGAGTTCGTCGAGCGCGTTTTCTTCGCCTCGTTGGGCGAGTATCACGGTTTGCGCCTCGCTGGGCGGCAGGGTGGCCACCCGTGCTGGCACGGACCTGGATTCAGTCATGGCAATACTCACGCCTTCTGATACGCGCTCGACGAGGCGATATTCCACCTCTTTTCGAGCAAACGCACGATGAATTCGTAACCTTCACCGTCGACGTCGTCAAAGTGAGCCTGACGGTGGGAATCGATGTCGAGGACACCGATGGGGCGACCTTTCGCGCCGTGAATCGGCACGACGACCTCGGAGCGGGTTCTCTCGTCACACGCAATATGGCCCGGAAAGGCGCGGACGTCACGTATCACCTGCGTCTCATCCTGGTCGATGGCCGCCCAACAGACGCCGACATTTCGTTCGAGAACCAGGCAAGCCACCGGTCCCTGGTAGGCGTCGACCACCAGCTCGCCGTCCTTGAGGAGATAGAATCCGGTCCACGAGACTCCTGGAATCTTGTGGTAGAGCAGGGCCGCGGTGGTTGCGCGGTGAGCTGCATGATCATCGGTTTTGCCGAACAGTTCCTCGAGCTGATCGGCTATGCGCCTGTAACGGTTGAGTCGTGAAGCGTCGCTCATGACTGCATCTGAAAATTCGGAATTCGGAATTCGGAATTCGGAATTCCCCCCACCCCTCCGACACTCGAGATGCGTGCTCCTCGAGGGGAGGGTAGCCGCGAGGTTCGTTGGGATACCGTCCCATCTGTCGGGCGAGGGAGTTGGAGTGTGTGGAGTGCAACGCTAAGGTCCGCATCTGAATTCGGCTCGTCCGCGATACCTGTGAAATCCTGAGTCAAAGTCGTTGCAGGTCCCTTTGACCTTTGTCTACCATGCATTCGTGGCCCCTAAACTCTCGATTGACCAATCATCGTCTCACGACTTCGGGCAGTCAATTCCGAATTCCGAATTCGAGATGTGTGGATCCTTCACCTCGCTCAGGATGACCGGCTCATTTTGTTCGCCGGTCACATTTCCACTGGCACTGGAATTCCCAAGAGCTCTTCGAGCAGCACCTTCATCTCGTTGTCGAAGAGAGTGAAGACCGCTCGGCGCAGGCGGCGGGTTTCGAAATCCTCCTCGGGAACCACCGGGTGTGCGTGATACAGGCGGTGAAAAAGCTGCGCCAGATCGTGCACGTGTTGCGCGAGCAGCGAGAACTCGAGGCTGGCGACCGCTTGCGCGACGACCTCCCGTCTCCGGGCGCATTGGAGAACCAGATCCCACAGATCATCGTCGATATGACAACCTTCGAGCGCGTCGACCTCGTCCTTGCCGAGACGACCTTCACCGCGCCGCTCGTGAAGCTTGTGGAAGATCTTCTTGGCGCGCACCGCCGAGTATTGGAGGTAGGGTCCGGTGTCGCCCTCAAAGGCAAGCGCCTCTTCGAAGTCGAAGGCGAGCACCCGGTTGCGGGACTGGCGGGCCATGAGGTAGCGCAAGGCGCCGACGGCGATCACCTGCGCCCGGTCGGCGACATCAAGTGGTGCGCCGCCGCCCGCCATCCGTTCGACGACCGCATCCTCGGCAGCGTCCTCGAGCACGTCGAGAAACTCGTCAGCCTTGACGCCGATGCCCTTGCGACCGGACATCTCGATATAGCTCTTGCTCATGGCTTCGTCGTCGAGCCCGAAGGAGACCTCGCTGCGGCGCTCGATCTCGCGAACCGCCGCCGGTGTGAGCGCCACCATTTCGTAGGAGAAGTGCACGGAGTTGTCGGCGGCCTGCTCGTGGCCGAGGACCCGAACGGCCTCTTTCACCACCTTCTGGGGATACGACTGTCGGACATCGATCACGTTGTAGACCCATTCACCGCCGCCGAAGCTCGCGTCCGGCACGAACTCACCCGCGTCCGAAGTGGTTCGAACCAGGAGCCTGGGCCCCGAACCGTAGGTGACGGGCTCTGCCGGAGCAGTCTGTTCCCAGGAGGCGAAGGAGCGGTATCCGAAGTCGTGCCGAGAACCGTCGGGATCGACCAGCAGGCCGAGTTTCCACAGCTGATAGGCGATGTCCTTGCCGGTGTAGGTGACGGTTCCGTTGGAGCGCACGAGGACCTTGTCCGGATCGTCCATGTCGGCGAATTCGGGGCTGTCCGCAAGCGACATCACCCAGCAACCCGCATTCTTGCCATCGTCCTCGAGGCGGATGGCCTCGGCGTCGCGCAGGATCTCGAATGCGCGCTGCCAGAATCCGAGATGGAGGATGTCGGACTCGTGAGTCAGGAGGTCGTAGGTGATGCCGAGCCTGGCCATGGTGGCTGTGTGGCAGCGGACGTTGCCCTCGGCCACCGCTTCGGCGAGCCCGGCCACCGCGCGGCCGTTGAACTCCTCACCGGCCACCACATTGCCGTGCAGCAGCTGGAGGCTCTCGTCGATACCGAGACCGCCGGAGCCGGCTTCGATGTGGTGGAGGATTTCGGCCCGTCTGGCCGCGAAGGACTCGTCCTCGGGATACCTGTTGGTGACCCGCGGGTAAATCTCCCAGCAAAGATCGTCAAAGTCGGTGCTGGAGGCCTTTGGGATCCCCACCTCGGGCAGGCGTTCGACAACCTTTTCGATGAGTTCGTCGCGCCGGCACGGTTCGATGCCGAGGCACCCGGCGAGCTCGGTCTCCGGCAAATACAGGACGCCGACCACCACGTCGGCGACTTGCACCCCGGTGTCGTCGATGTAGTTCTGGATCTCCACCGACGAGCCCAGGCTGCGGAGACACCGCCCGAGGATGTCTCCGAGCACCGAGTTTCTGAGATGGCCGATGTGGGCCGCCTTGTTGGGGTTGATGGCGGTGTGTTCGACGATAGTTTTGCGGCCCGCGCCGTCCTTTCTTTCGGTCGCTCCTTCGAACAGGGTCCTGAGTACCCGGTCACGTTTGAGAAAGAGGTTGAGGAAGCCGGGCCCGGCGATCTGGACGCGGGCCACCTCGGCGGGCCAGATGGCCTTGTCGGCGACCGCCTCGGCGATCTGACGGGGCGCACACCTGAGCTCACGGGCCAATGGCAGGGCGCCGGGCCAGGCGAGGTCCCCGAGCTCCCGTCGCGGAGGCACCTCGAACGCCACCTCGTCGAGGTGGTGATCGAAGGCAGCGTCCAACGCCGCCGACAATGCGTCGGCAGCTCGTTTTCTGATCGAATCCAGTGACATCAAACGCCTCCACAGGTCGAAGAGGGATTCTACTCCAACCCGAGTTCGACTCCGCGTGAACAACCGACCAGCTCGGCTACAATCCTCCGGTGGTTGCACTCGCGCCGATGACCGACTCCGCCAGACGAACGTTTCGGTAGAAGAGTCCTCGAGGATGAATCTGTGTTGATACCGTCTGATATGTCGTCGATTCGCGGCCCAGCGGCGCCGGCGAGGATTGCCGCTGCGTGGTTGCTTCTGACGGTGAGCTTCGTGGTCGCCGGCGGCTGCAGGGCCGATCCGACCCTCAACATCGTTCTCGTGACCTTCGACACCACCCGTGCCGACCACATCGGTTGCTACGGCAAGGCCACCGCGTCGACGCCACATATCGATGCCCTGGCCCACGAGGGCGTTCGGTTTGACCGGACCTATAGCTCTGTACCGATCACTCTCCCATCGCATACGACCATCCTTACCGGCACCTACCCGATGGCCCACGGCGTTCGCGACAACGGTCTGTTCGTTCTCAGCGACGACAAAATCACGCTGGCGGAGATCCTGCGCGGGGAGGGGTATCGGACGGCGGCCGCTATCGGATCGTACCCGTTGCAGGCGAAATTCGGCCTGGATCAGGGTTTCGATCTGTTCGACGACGAGATCGCTCAACAGTACCAGGACTTTCGAGGCCGAAAGTTGCTTCCGAAGGCACGGTTGTTCTTCGACGAGCGGCCCGCGGCCCGGGTCAACGAGGCGGTCGTGCCCTGGCTGGAAGCCAACCATCGCGGGCCGTTCTTTTTGTGGGTGCACTACTTCGATCCCCACCGCCCGTTCGAGCCCCCGCCACCGTATGACCAGCTTTTCCTGGGCGACCTCTACTCGGGGGAGATCGCATACTCCGACGAGTGCTTCGGGCAGCTGGTGGCCCAACTCAAACGTCTGGGGGTTTGGGACCGCACGGTTGTCGTCTTTACCGCCGACCACGGTGAGGGCATCGGCGAGCACAATGAACTCACCCACTCGATCCTCGCCTACAACAGCACCCTTCGGGTTCCGCTGATCATCAGGATGCCGAACGGTCTCCGGGGCACGGTGGTCGAGGAAAGGGTGGGGACGGTGGACATTGCTCCGACGTTGCTCGAGTTGGCAGGCGTACCCGTGCCGGAACACATCCAGGGCAGGAGCCTGGTGCCGGAGCTAGCAGGGGCTGTGCGTCCGCCGGCACCCCTCTACGCGGAGACGTTGTCTCCGCGGCTGAGCCACGGCTGGGGTGAGCTCAGAGCCTTCTTCGACGGTGACTACAAGCTCGTCTACGGTCCGCGAACCGAGCTCTTCAATCTGAAGATGGATCCCGACGAGCTGAACGACCTCATGAACGTCGAACCTGAGGTAGCAAAACGCCTCGAGGGCAAACTGGCGCGGTTCATCAAGAGCCATGCCGCCAGCGAGGTGCAACAGGTCGATCCCGTGGACCAGGAAACCCGCGAGCACCTCGCGGCCCTGGGTTATGTCCAGGGGTCGGCGGGGGACGGGGCAACCATCCACGAGGAGATGCGTCAAGACGGTGCTGTGCCGCAGGTGCGAGTCCTCGATATCAACCTTCTGAGCATGGCGAAGCAGCTTTCATTTCAGAACAAGCCGTTGCACGCCAAGGCGGTGGTGAACACTCTGCTCGAACGCAATCCGGACGATCCGACGTCGCTCGAGATGCTGGCCGCCGCCAATCTCGAACTCGGTCTGGTCGACGAGGCGCTGGCAACCGTCAACAAGATCAGGGGTCTCTATCCGGACGGCACCGCAGTGTCGGCAAGGCTGATGCTCCAGCTCGGTATGGTCTACCACTACAGAGGTGACAACGAAACCGCACTTGAAATGCTGACCGGTAGTCAGGCGAAGGAGCCGAGCGCGCTCGGCCACTTTCTCATCGGCACCGTGGTTTCGGCCATGGGCAACGACCGAGAGTATGTGGGATGGCTCGAATCCGCCCTCGCTCTCGACCCCGCCTACGCGCCGGCTCGAATGGCGCTGGCCATCTATTTCGACCGGCACGGCGATCCGGAGCGTGCGGAGGAGGAGTTCCGCCGGTGCATTGACGATCAACCGTACTTTCCGCGGCCCTACTACAATTTCGGCGCCTTTCTCGTCGCTCAGGGCAGGGTGGCCGAAGCGCCGGTCTACTTCACCCGCGCGGTGGAGTTGGATCCGAGTTTCGCGATCGCCCGCTACGCCCTTGTCGCCACGTCGGTGGCCACCGGGAGGATGGAGGATGCGAAGCAGCACTATCTCACCATGCGGAAACTGGTGCCTGATAGTGACGAGACCGAAATGGCGAGACGGCTCCTGGAGGAGGGATGACGGAACGACTGCGGCGAAGAGGTGCCGGGATCTTGATCCTCCCCATCGTTGTCGTCGGGGTGGCCTGCCAAGGACTGCCGGAACACGGCTCGGAGCATGACATCGAGGTGCTGGCCACGTTCGACGGCGGAGTCATCACCGTCGAGGACGTGGACCGTGCGGTGCTCGAGGGATCGATTACCGACCGGGTTCGTCCGGACGACGATGCGGCGGGTTGGTACGAAGCGATCATCGATGAGCTGGTGATCGATCGTCTTCTCCTCGCGGAGGCCGAATCGGGGGCAGCGGATATCGAGTCGATCTTGGCCGGGCTCGATCGCGAGGCCCGGCGCGAGGCGGTGGTGGCGGTCTTCCTCGAACGGACGCTGCCGTCCCGTGAGGAGATCACCGAGGAGGAGGTGAGTCGGTACTACTCGGACCACTCGGAGCTCTATCTCCGCCCGGCCAGGCGCGAGGTTTCCCACCTCTTTCTGCGTCGTACGAACGATACCTCTGAAGAAGAGCTCGAGCAGGAGATGCTCGTGTACCGCGGTCAGATTTTGAGCGGAGTGAGTTTTGCCAGGCTCGCCGCCGAACACTCCGACTCCGAGTCTCGTCACCGAGGCGGCCAGCTGGGGTGGCTGAGAGCCGACGAGATCGATGAGGGCTTGGCCGACGTGCTGTTCTCGCTCCCTGTGGGTGTTCCCAGTGAACCGATCGTGACCCCCGAGGGGGTCCATCTGTTCCTCATCACAACGGCGATTGAAGGAAAGCGTTTCACCGTAGCCGAGGTTCGCAAAGGCATCGAGCGGACGATCGCCTTCGAGCACCGCGAAGCGGCGGTGGCGCGGCTCACCGACGATCTGCCACGGCCGGCCAACTTTTTCGTGGTCGACGGCGAGGAACTCGGCTACCTCCTCGAATCGGGTGACAACCAGGCTGTGGTCCTCCGCATCGGGGATTTCGAGGAGAGCCTCGAACAGCTTCGAACCAGGGTGACGAGGATGGTTGATCCCGGCGGCCCGTCGCCCGAGCTTCCACAACGAGTACTCGCTCTTCTCGAACGGCGTGAACTGATCTTTCTGCACGCCGAGGGTGAAGGTCTGGCCGCCGACCCGGAGGTCATCCGGAGGGTCGATTCTGCACGCCGGCGGGAAGTGGTCAGCGTGATGCGGCAGAGAGCACTGCTCCGGGCTCTGGAGGACCATGGAGATCGCGTTGAGGCCTTCTACGAGGCGAACAGGATGCGCTACTCCAGCCCCCTGCGCCTCGATGTCCGCCGCCTGGTGGTGCCGATGGATCCGGCGACGGCCAACGCGACGATGGAGGCCCTGGAGCGGATACGGACCGCGCCTTCGCCGTCGCGGCGTGCCGAGGAGATGGCCTCGGAACTCGGCGGGGAGCTGGAGGCGATGGGTTGGCGGACGGTGGCGCAGCTGGCGCGGTTGCGGCCGCTTGCAGCCGAGCTGTCCGCCGGCCTCGGCCCGGGCCAGGCGTCACCCCCATTCCGCACCCTGGACACCATGGAGGTGGTGCTGGTCGACGGCCGGCAGGAGCCGCAGCCGTTACCGTTCGCTTCGGTCTATGACCGGGTGCGGAACGATTATCTGCTCCACAACCTCCAGGAGGTGTATCGGGAGTGGATGACTGAAAGACTCGAGGAGGCTGGTCGACAGGTCTTCGGGGAAAGGGTTGCGGCACTCGCCGAGGATCCATCGCAGCTCGGTACCAGAGACGGAAAGTGAACGGCTGTGGCGGCGCCTCTTCGTGATTCGCGCGATGGATCGGGGAAAATGTTGACAGCACGCGTCAGCCGGTATTAGCTTTCTATATACCGTGTTGGGGCGAAGACTCGGGTGTTTTTGAAGGAGATTTCCATGAGCATGCGAGCGGTTGTGGTTGTCAGCGTTCTTTTTATGGTGGTCTGTGTGCCCTCACTGGTGGTCGCCGATCGTGAAAAGCCGGCGGAGAAGCTCCAAAAGGAGGGACCGGACAATCCTCCAGCCGTGGTCAGTGGTCCGTTGGTCAAGCAGCTCGACGAGCCGCGCCAGACCGACGCTCCGGCCCGGGACACCAAGTACGGCGTGCTCGGCACCATCCAGTACGACAACGGTGCCGTGACGGCCGTCCCGATGGTGTCGAGCAATTGTTTCGGGAACCAGTTCAACACCCATACCGGTCTGCCCATGCCAGGGCCCTCGCCCGCCGGTTCCTTGACAAAGATTACCTTCTACATGGTCAGCGTCGCTCCACCAAATGCCTTCGTATCGGTCTTCGGGCCGGTCACCACGACTGGCCCCGGCACCGCGGCCCCGTTTATTCTTTCTCAACTTGCGACCGGCGTGGTAGCAGGAGCGTTTAACACCCACACCTTTGCCACGCCCATCGCCGTCAGCGGCGCGAGCTTTCTCGCAGGTGTTTGGTACTTCGGTTCCGACGTCGTGGGACTCGGAACCGGGACCACCAACGGCCAGGGCCACCACGGGATGATGATCAACGACATCGTGGGTACCGGCTTTGCGACCCTTCCCGGTTTGAACGCCCTGGTCCGCACCAGCGGCACCATCGTTCCCGTGGAGCTGATGAACTTCGACGTTCAGTGATGAGATTATTTTGAGTTGACTTGAGGGCCGGGCGCGCATGCCATGCGCGTCTCTTTTCTGCTCCCGGCAACCAATCCTCAGGGCAAGAGACGCACTCCAAGGGCGCGGCGAACCTCCTCCTCGATTTGGCTCTGCAGCTCGCGCGCCTGTTGGTTGCCAAGCCGGCGTTCGGCCGACCGCGCCACCTCCTCGAATGTCAGCTGGCGGGCCGGCCGGTGGTCGCGGAGCTCGAGTATCCACAGCGTCTGCCCGTCGCGAATGACGCCAGCGATTTCTCCAGACTTCAGCTGGGTGGCGGCGCGGAAAAAGGGCGGCCCGAAGGCGGTCAGCTGTCTTCGTGTCAGCCACCCGAGGTCGCCTCCCTTCGAGGCGGACGGGTGGTTCGAGTGGCTGCGCGCGGCTTCTGCAAAGCTCACACGCCCGGCGTGCAGATCATCGGTGATGGCGGTCGCTAGGCGGTGCGCTCGCACGACCTGGCCGGCCTCGGCATCGACCCTGATGACGGCCAAATCATACATCTCCGGTTCGACAAAAGAGTCGCGGTGGTCCGCGAAGAACTTTCTGATTTCCTCGGCCGAGGGCCGGACGAGCTCCGAGTCGACGCGGCGCCTGAGCTCCTCGGCGGCGAGCACCTGACGCCGGGCCCAGTCGATCCTGAGAGCTACGGCGGCATCCTCATCGAAGCCCAGGCGGCGCGCTCTGGATGCAGCCGAGAAACGA
>CBDTWX010000081.1:0-14834 GCA_965364305.1 uncultured Thermoanaerobaculia bacterium | reverse complement strand
GGGCACCCGAACCGCCACCGCCTGGGTGAATACAGACGGCTCCCTGTGTACGAACCCCGGGGACTATTTCATCAGGACAACGAATGCAGCAGGCGGCGGTTTGGACGGCATGGACACGACCTTTTTGGGATTGGAGGGTTCCACTCTGTGGCGAGCGGAGGATCTGGATGGCCCGGGCTGTATGGCTCTTCCGGATGTCATCGATTGGACGGGTATCACCCTGGCCGTGGGCGTGACTGAGCTGCGTTTCAGTGGGTATTTCGCCGCACGAAATCTCTCGACCTTTGATACTGGTCTTGCTGGAGACCATATTCGGATACTGCATCAGATCAACGGGGGAGGATTTGTCGACGGGCTGTGGTTCTCGGGTAGATTGACCAGCCCCTTTTTGATGGCATCGGACCCAAATCTCGACGGAAACGGCGATGACGGTATCGCTCTTGGCGAAACCCTGAGCTTTTTTGACTATATTGTCGGAGGACCTTTTCCCGCAGGTACGACCGTGGACCTCAAGGTGACGGTCTCGGTAAATGGGGGCGGAGAGGAAGTGGCTTTTGATTGGTTCCGTCTTTCAGAGGGGGTGGCCCCGGTGGATCTCGAGAGCTTTCGCGTCGACTGACCCTCGGAACTCTCGGAAATGCCACAACGGCTGACCTGCAGACTCTTTGCAGACCGCCTCGGCGAGCGTTTTCGGATCGTGGTTGACGCGGACAACGCGCTCGATGTCGAGCTCATCGAGGCGGTCGAGCTGCCATCTCACGCCGACGAAAACGACGAAGACTCGATCCGTCGCGACCCGTTTTCGCTGCTTTTTCTCGGTCCCAAGGAAAGCTATCTACCGCAACGCATGTATCTGCTGGAGCACCCCCGGATAGAGCCCTTCCAGGCCTTCGTGGTGCCGATTGGTCCGAACAAGAAGGGCATGCGGTACGAGGTCATCTTTAACTAGTCTGTAAATGGTCACGATCGAGCGGCCACTCCATGTTGGAGTGCGCCTGTGTCTTGCGAGTTGTGCCCAAACTCCAACGGATTTTCGGGTGCAGCGCCGGGTCGTCAGGAGACTGGACGTGAACGCGAACCTCTTCCCCGTCCTACCGCAGTAGACTGAGGGACAGCATGGACCGCCTCGACAGAAACGACGCCAGCGATTAATTTCTTGAGGGGAAAAGGCCCGTTAACGCAACAGCGAAGCTCACGCACAGGAAAGGTGACATGTTGTTCACCGGCTGGCCGCCGCCGGTGTTTCCCACTGCGTTCGAGGCCATAGTCTCATCCGGACTTTGGTTGCTGTACGCATTGCCCACCGCGGAGTTCGCAAGGACATTGCCGGCCGCGTCGACTCGATTGGCGTCATCGTCGTAAACACCGATCGGGTGATTGTGCGATGGCATTTGATTGACCGCGATGGTATTGGTTTCCGTGCCGCCTCTTTGCCCTAGGCTATAGGTGCTGAGGCCGGGACCGGAGCCCGGATGCATCGCATACCGGCCACGCAGATCGGGCAGCGCAAAGGTTGTCCTCCCGTCACCCCCGTAGGTGGTTCCGAAGAGGGAGAACAACGCGGAGTTTGATGAAATCTGAAGCAGCTGGCCATCGCAAAAGGCCCAGCCGCGCGGGGCGAAGTTGAAGCCGACCATTCTGATTTCTCCGAGGAAAGGTTCTGACATGGTTCTTATCTCCTTTTTGACTGTACGCAGAATCCCCGTCGAAAAGACCTGAGAAAACGTCTCAACGGCCGAAGGTCGACAGTACCACGCGATCTAGGGTTCTCGACGAAAAAATCCACATCCATGTGTAGCGCCTCGGCAGATTCTAGTCGCTTTCCGAGCTGTGGTCAAATGTCGTGCACAACTGGAAGAGGATTGTTCGGTGACCAGAACACGGCTCCCCAGATGACCAACCCTTCCCATTTCGGGCGGCAGCGGCTACAATGACGCCAGAGGCAGGTTCAAATCGGCGAGAGTGCACGGAGATGGATGCTGATACGTCGCTCTTTTTGTTATTGTGCGCGTCGGACGTATCCCGTGCTGGGATTGGCCGATGAAAGAAGCGATTATCACGAGAACGCACACAGAAATTGCGGCGTGGCAGCCCGCGCAGGCGCAACCGTGAGGCGAACAGGGGAGACGGAATGAAAGAACATATTCGAACACATCACGGCCAACCGGCGAACGAATCGGGCCTTGACCGTCGGGGATTCGTCGCGCTGGGATCAGCCGCCTTCATGGCGCAGGCGCTTGCGGGAGCACACAACCTGGCCTTTGCCGAGAACGTTGTTGCAAGGGCCCAGCCGATGACGATCGGTTATCTCCGCGGAAGCCAGGCCCTTCTCGGCAATGAGGAGATTCTCCGTCGGCTCGAGGCGCCCGACGATGGCCTGGCGGACCTCGTGCGCGAGGCGTGGTCCTCGTTCGAGCCAATGGAGATCATCCCGGCCGAACACCTGCCGGCCGGGGACGAGAAACTGATGGGGGGAGTCGTCAGGATGCGCGTCCACGGGCTCTTGCCGCCGCCGGAAGTGGCCACCGATGTCCATCTGGAGTCCGCGATCCTCGAGGTCGGCTTCCGTATCCCGGGTCACGGGGTGGTTGATTTCACCGCATGGGCCTTCGATCGGTATCCGATTCAGAGGGTCGGGCGGCCGACCAGCTTCACGGTTCCGATCCGTGCGGGTGAACCGCTGCGGCTGAGCCTACTGACCCGGACCGGCGTCCCCGGCCCGGAGACCACCGAGGCTGCGCGTTCGACGTTGAAAACGGTAGCGACCCTGGGGGCGGGCATCGGCTCATCGCAGCCAAAGCTCAGGACCGGTCTGTACTTTCTCGGTCTCGACCCCAGCGCGCGGGCGGCACTTCCGATACCTGCGACCTATGACTATCTGGTATCGGATGAGCAGCCGTTCCTGGTGATCTCGATCAGCCCTGCTACTGAGCGACCGGAGGCGGCCGATCCAATCGGATCCGAGTGATGAGTCGCGGCCGGGGATGCGAGTCGACAGAGGTCCGATAACTCTGCGTCCAGTCGAGGAGGAGGACCGCGAGCTGCTCTACCGGATCTACGCTTCGACGCGGCTCGAAGAGATGGCGTTGGTCCCATGGCCCGACGAACAGAAGGACGCATTCCTGCGCATGCAGTTTGACGCCCAGACCCGGCACTACGAGCAGCACTATCAAAATGCCGAGCACTCGATCGTATTGCTCGGTCCTGCACCGGTTGGTCGGCTCTACGTCGACCGCCGGGCCGGAGAGATTCGGGTCGTCGACATCGCGCTGCTCCCGGAGCACAGGGGAGACGGCATCGGCGGCGAGCTGATGCGGTGCATTCTCGCCGAGGGGTCCGCTGCCGGCAAACCAGTGCGGATCCACGTCGAGCGCACCAACCGAGCCCTGAGCTTCTATCGGCGTCTCGGGTTTCGGGTTATCCAGGCTGGCGAGGTCTACCTGCTGATGGAATGGCTGACTCAACCGGTACCGGAACCGGGCAGCGCCGCCTCTATCTGACCAGCAGACATCACCCGCTGTCTACAGCGGTTCGCGATCGGGATCTGGGAGGTCTTCATGGAGATGCCGCGTTTCCTCACCACACAGGAACAACGACACAAGCTCCTGACAGACGGCTACGTGTCGCTGCAGGAAGCGCTCCCGGCAGACCTCCTGGATCGCTGGCGTGATCTTGCAGAGCGGCTGGAGGCCGATGCACTGGGCGCGCACGAACGGTCCGAGCATCTTCACGGTACCTGCGTCGTCGAGGATCCCGTGGGATCCCGGTTGATGCGCTACGACGACGTGTTGGCAGTCGATCGGGATGCGGTTCTCGATCTCCTGGCCTGTCCTGCGATGATCGCGGTGGCCAGGGATCTGTGCGGACGTGGGGCCGTGCCGCTCCAGGTGGATATTCTCTACAAGCATCACCACCCGCATCCCGTGATCCTGTGGCACCAGGGTGCGCCGCACCCGCGCGGGTATCCGTACCTCAACGTCGGTATCTACCTCGACGACGCGGATGCCGGCGACGGGTGCCTCCGCTACGTTCCGGGCACGCAGCACGAGCTGCAGGATATCTGTGCTCTGGCCGAGGAGCACGGGTGGGAGATTCCCGATGTTGTGGAGCAACCGGCAAAGGCGGGCGATATCCTGGTTCAGGACATGATGGTTCTCCACGGTTCGCAGCCGAAAAGGAAGCCCGGCGTCCGCCGGACCGTGTATGTGGAGATCCGGCCCGCGGCGGGGATCGTCGAGAGCGGACACCAGACCGAGCAATGGGCGGATCTTCGCCTGCGGTGGATGGCTCTGGTCCTGCGCCGGGCGCCGGCGTCCGACTGGCCGGATTCCTGGCGGGACGAGGTGCCCGTGAATCCGGGCCGCGACGAAGAGGAAATTGCGGCCATTCTCGCCCGGCACGAGCCGCCGATCCCCGCGGTCTACTGCCACCGCGACATCGAGACCGAAGATTACCCGGTCCCGTCCGACCTGCGTGATACCTGAGCCTTGCGCCCCAGGTTGAGCATATGTCGCCGATTCGCGGCTTGACGGTTTGCAGTCTGTCTTCGCCCGGGCGGATGTGGGCCGCGACAGCAGTCCGCGGCAGGTGACCGCGACGGCGGCCAGGGGCAGATATCAGCGGCGGCGACGGCAATCAGCGCCGGGGACAGGAACAGCCAACTCTCTGCGACCTCGCGCGTCAGCAGTGACTTTGGGCGAGAGACTTTTTCACGTTGACCCCGTCGTGATACTGGCCACTGGCCACTCAATACTGGGTACTGGATACCGGGTACCGGGTGGGTGGGAATTCCGAATTCCGAATTCCGAATTCCGAATTCAGAACTCCTCTTCGAGCTCCTCCCCACCGACCTCCTCGTAGATCTCCAGGATCTGGTCGCAGCCGAACTGTACGGTCATCGAGAGGTGATCGTGGATCGCGTGCTCGAGGTCTTCGGCTTCGGGATCACGGCGCAAGGTCTCCACGCAGACACCGTTCACCGTCAGGAGGGCGCCGACCACCTCGCGGACCCCGAAGCCCTGCATCAGCCGCTTCTCGGCGAGGTCGCGGCAGTAGGTGGTGAAGAGACCACGGTCACGGGTGCGAATCGAGCTCTGAAGGTGGCGCAGGAGGATCATGAACCGCCATTCGAGAACATCACGGGGGACGCTCTGGTACGAAGGGAAGCGCGACTCGGAACCGGGCGCTAACAGCCGGTCGAGGAAGCTGGTGCAGATCTCGTCGAGGTGATGCTCGAGCAGCCCGTTGATCCGGAGGTTGGCTCGGAGATGGACCTCCTTGAGGGCTGCACGGTTGAGCCGGTGCCATTCGTTGGGATCGGTCTTGAGGTTCTCGGCGATAAAAGGCATCCGTCGCTGGAGGAGGAGCCTCTTTCTGGGATGCCACTCCAACTTCCCGTACGTCCTGCTGGCGTCAACCGCGAGGTCGGTGTCGATGTAGCGGATCATCCAGGGCCGCTCGAAGGGCCGATTGCCGAGCATCCGCCCCAGCAGGTCCCGCGCCCGGACACCGATGGCCGCCAGCAACTTCGGCATGAATATCGGACGCCTGCGATGTCCGTGGAAATCGATGTTGGCGAGGTGAAAGAGCTCGAGATGTGAAAGGGTCTCCGAGGGGCTGGCGATCAGGATCTCGCGCTGGCCGATCTCGGAGTTGTGGCGAAGGACGCGTCGGAAGAACGGTCCCATTTCGCGCACGTGCATGTAGGGGATCGCCGTGGTGCCGCGCCCGCCGATGATTCGGTTGTTCCAAACGGGCGAAAGCCACGTATCGAGGAAGAAGTACAGCGGTGGGTACTCACACCAGTCCGAGAACAGAGCCGCGAATCGGGTGATGCAGGATGGGATGCTGTCGTCATATTCGGCCAGCATCTCCTCGCCGGTCTTCTTGGTCACGGCGTAGACGTGCTCCCCGTCCGGCGGACTGTCCTCCGTGAGCACTTTGCCACGGGAGGGAAAACGACAGGCCGCGACGGAGGAGGCGAAGATGAATCTCTCGAGATCGAGATGGCGACACTCCTCGAGCACGTTTCGCATACCCTCGACGTTGGTGCGCCAGTACTCCGGGTGTTTTTCGCCGGTGAAGTCGTAGTGGGCTGCCAGATGGATGACGTAGTCAGCACCGCCCGATTCGCGGATGTAGCGGAAGGCTGCTGCCAGCGGTTCCCGTTCCCCGATGTCCACTTGATACCAGGTGATGTTCTCGTGGACCGGCGCGCCGCAGTGAAGCTGTGATCGACGCGCCATTCCCAGGATTTGAAAGTCGTCCTTGAAGTAGTCGAGGAGATGGCGGCCGATAAAGCCCGATGCGCCGGTGATGATGAGACGAGGTAATTCCATACGGCGCGCTATTGTACACAAATTCACATCCTCTCATCGCCCGTCACAACGGCGATGAGAGGATGTGAATTTGAGCCAGTTATACTGGCGGGGTGCACGAGATGGGGATTGCGATCGAGGTCTATCGCGCCTGCCGCGAGACGATCGAGCAGCACGGCGGCGGCGTGCTCAAGGGGGCGCGTCTCGCGGTCGGTGAGCTTTCGGCTGTCGAGCCCGAGCTGCTGGTCTTCGCCTGGGAGGCGGTGGTCTGTGAGAGCTCGGACGTCGGTGCAGAGCTCGAGATCGTGTGGTGTCCAGCGGATCAGCATTGTGGGAACTGCGGCGAGGTCAAGGAGCGCGCCGAAGGCAGTTGGCTGAAGCTGTGCCCCGACTGTGGGCTGCCGCTTCAGGTCACCGGAGGGGATGAGCTCGACGTGCTCGATCTGAGCTTCGAGGCAGACGATCCGGGCGATATCGAAGGTTCCCAGCGGAACGCGCCAGCCGCGGTCCCCGACGTGCCGGGCTGATTTCTTATAAACACTTATAAACACTCCATCTCCGATCGCTCAGAGAGGAAGCTCGAATGACGAAGATCGTGACAGTCAAACGCCGTGCTCTCGCAGCTAACGAGGAGCGCGCCGATACTCTGAGATCGCGTTTTGCCGCTTCGGGAACCCTGGTGGTCAACCTCATCTCCTCACCGGGTTCGGGGAAAACCACCCTTCTCGAGGCGACCGTGAGGGCCTTCGATGGTGAGCTCACGTCCGCCGTGATCGAGGGAGACGTGGCCACCGAGCGGGACGCCGATCGCATCCGCGCGCTCGGCGTTCCCGCCCACCAGATCCTCACTGGCGGGGCGTGCCACCTCGACGCGAGGCTCGTCGAGGGTGGCATCGAAGAAGGCGCCCTGCCAGATGTGGACATTCTCTTCATCGAAAATGTCGGCAACCTGATCTGTCCCACGACCTACGATCTCGGCGAGGACTTCAAGGTCGTCCTGCTCTCGGTCGCCGAAGGAGACGACAAACCTGTCAAATACCCGGCGATCTTTTCTCGCGCCGAGGTGGCTGTGATCTCGAAGTCGGATCTGCTGCCCTACGTGCCCTTCGATCTGGAGGCCGTGAAGGAGCAGATCGTCAGCCTCAACCCGGAGGGAACCATCATCGTCACCTCGTCGCTGAAGGGCGACGGGGTCGAGGCGTGGCTCGATCTTCTGCGCGGGCGTCTCGCAGCCAAGAGACGGGCCCCGGAGTGAGCCGCGAGAGGGTTTCTCGTGAGCAGATTCGGTGTCGCGGCACCGTCCAGGGCGTAGGATTTCGACCGGCCATCCACCGCATCGCCTCGTCGATCGGTCTGACCGGCTGGGTGATCAACGATCCATTGGGCGCAACCATGGAGGTCGAGGGTTCGCCGGCCGACATCGAGACGTTCATCGACCGCCTTCACGCTGAGCTCCCACCGTTGGCGGGTCTCGAGGCGGTCGAGCGGGAGGCCCGCGAGCCCGTTGGTGAGCCGGGCTTCGAGGTCCGGTCCTCGACTCTGGGCAAACGGGAGGGCGCGTTGGTCCCGCCCGATTCGGTGTTGTGCGGCGACTGCCGGCGAGAAATGGAAACACCGGGCGACCGCCGATATCGCTATCCGTTTACGACATGCACCAACTGCGGTCCGCGGTTTTCTCTGGTGCGGAACCTCCCCTACGACCGCGAACGCACGTCGATGGCCTGTTTCAAGCTGTGTCCGGACTGTGAACGAGAGTACACCGACACCTCGGACCGGCGTTTCCACGCCGAACCGGTGGCGTGTCCGGCCTGCGGCCCGCGGCTGTGGTTGACCGATGGAGAGGGCAAACCGATCGAAGGTGCGGTCGATCCGATCTCCGCCGCTCGCGAGGTTTTGTTTGCCGGTAGGGTGGTGGCGGTCAAGGGTCTCGGTGGGTTTCAGCTGGCGTGCCGTGCGGACTCTTCGGAGGCGGTGACGCGGCTGCGGCGGCGAAAAAAAAGACGTGGCAAGCCGTTTGCCGTCATGGTTCGAGATCTCGAAACCGCCCGCCGCGTGGTCGATCTGGATGAACATGCAGAGGCTCTCCTGACATCGCCCAGAGCGCCGATCGTTCTTGCCCCTCGCGCGGATTCTTCGCGGATCGCGGCCGAGGTGGCGCCGGGTCTCGATGATCTCGGCGTGATGATCCCGACCACGCCATTGCACGTCGAGCTGACCCGAGATCCCGAGCTGCCTCCGCTGGTGATGACATCGGGAAATCTCTCCGAGGAGCCTCTGTGCGGCGGCAATAGGGAAGCGGTGGCAGGCCTTGCGGACATCGCCGATGTCTTTTTGCTCCACGACCGGGATATCGTGCGCAGGATTGATGATTCGGTTGTCCGCACCTCGTCGCGCGGACCGGTGATGGTGCGACGAGCCCGAGGATGGGTGCCGGAACCCCTCCGCCTGCCGGTGGAATCGCCCGTGGTTGTCGTCGCCACCGGCGGCCACCTCCAGGTCACCGCCTGCGTCACCCAGGGCGATCAGGCCTTCCTCTCACAACACGTCGGTGATCTCGATTCTGTGCCGGCGCGGAAGTTTCTGCGCGAGGTCATCGACGGTCTGCTCGATTTTCTCCAGGTCAGCCCGGGTCTGATCATCGCCGATGCCCATCCGGATTACCCCAGCAGCTGGCTGGCTCGGGATCTGGCGGATCAGCACGGCGCGGAGGCGATGGCGGTCCAGCACCATGTTGCCCACGTGGCGGCGGTCCTCTCGGAGTGGGGGCGATTCCCAGAACCTGGAGACCGTTGTCTCGGCGTCGCCCTCGACGGCACTGGTTGGGGGCCGAACGAGACCGCCTGGGGAGGGGAATGGATCGAGCTCGACGGAGATCTGCGATGGCGTCGAATGGCACATCTCGCGCCGTTTCCGCTGGTGGGCGGCGAGCAGGCGGTGCGCGAGCCGTGGCGGGTGGCCGTGGCGGCGCTGGCGGAGGCGGGTCTCGGTGAGCTGATCGGCGAGACCCCACTCGCAAAGCAGGTCGATCGAGACCGGTTGTCGACCGTTGGACGGCTGGCTGCCGACGGCAGCTGGCCCAGGGCCTCCGGCGCGGGGAGGGTCTTCGAAGCGGCCGGTGCGCTGCTCGGGGTGGGTGAGGTGAACCGTTGGGAGGGCGAGGCGGCGGCGCGCCTCGAGGCGTTGGCCGGACCGAGTAGGCGGCGGACCGAGCCGTGGCCCGAGATCATCCTTGCGGACAGTACGGGAGGACCGGTTCTGCCGTCGTCCGAGCTCCTCGCCGCAGTGGCCAGAAGGGTCAGAGAGGGCGAGGACGCGGCATCGATCGCGGCGGGCTTTCATATCACTTTTTGCCGCCTGGCGGTCGAGTTGACGTCCCGGGTGGCCGGGTCCGAGCGGGGTGTGGTGGCCCTGAGCGGAGGATGCCTGATTAACCGCATCCTTGCCGAGGGCTTGGTCGAGGGGCTGGAGGCGTTGGGATTCGAGGTCCTGCTGCCGAAAAACGTACCGCCGGGAGATGGCGGTCTGTCCTACGGCCAGGCGGCCATCGCCGCAGTCGCCGCCGCCCGCGGCGTGGAACCGCGGCAGGTTGTCGCTCCTCAGTAGCTTCATCGCGCTTCGCACGGGAATCAGCTCGCAGTCTGTATCACCCCGTGGACGACCCGGGGGGGACCACGGCTCACCCGCCGCCGTGCTGCTGGTGCTGATAACTGCCCGTGCGGCTGATCTCCCTCCCTGTCGGCTGGCGCTGTCACCTGTCGCTGATTTCTGTCGATGACGACAGCCGCTGTCGTCCGGCGCTGATCCCTGCCGCTGATTTCTGCCGCCGTCGCCGACTCTGATCCTGTCCCTGACGACGGCATCCGGCATCTGTGTCAATCTGCGTGATCTACGGCTTCTCCCTCGGGTGGGTGGGCGAAACGAGCATCGAGCATCCCGCATCATCTTGAGGTCGGGCACGGAGACGGAGACGGAGTTGGAGACGGGCACGGATCGGCTCCGGCTTCTGTAGGATAGAGGGGCGACGATACCGGTGTCCGCCGGGGCGGCCGCCGTTCTGACAGGAAGGAGTCCTTCGATGTGTCTCGCCATTCCGATGGTGTTGGTTGAACGCAACGAGTTCGAGGGTGTCGCCGAGGTGGATGGCGTCCGGCGGCAGATCTCGGTGATGTTTCTGCCCGATGTCGAGGTCGGGGATTATGTGCTGGTTCACGCCGGCTACGCGATCGCCCAGGTAGACGCCGACGAAGCGGCCAAGACCCTCGAGCTGTTGCGCGAGTACTCCGACGCGATGGTCGAACTGTGAGCGGTGGACCCTATTCCGATCCGGCGGCCATGGCCGGGCTGCTGAACGATGTGCGCCGGGAGGCGTCTCAGCTGGATCGCCGATTGACGTTCATGGAGGTGTGCGGCACCCACACTCACAGTGTCGCGCGCGCCGGTCTGCGCCGACTCATGCCGCCGCAGGTACGGCTGATCTCGGGCCCCGGATGCCCCGTGTGCGTGACGCCTGTGGACTACCTCGATCGTGCCCTCGCGCTGGCCGCTCTGCCCGGCACGATCGTGTGCACGTTTGGGGACCTTATGCGGGTTCCGTCGAGCACGGTCAGCCTGGAACAGGCCCGCGCCGAGGGCGCTCGGGTCGAGGTGGTGTACTCGCCGCGGGATGCCCTCGAGATGGCACGCGACAGCCCGCAACAGAGGATAATTTTCCTCTCGGTAGGTTTCGAGACCACGATTCCAACAATAACCGGTGCGCTCGATGAAGCCGAGAGGGAGGGTATCGAGAACTTCCTCCTGCTGCCGGGAAACAAGACCATGCCGGAGGTCATGAAGGTCCTGGTGGACGACCCCGAGCTGGAGGTGGACGGTTTCTTGCTGCCCGGACACGTGTCGGTGATTACCGGGTGGAAGCTCTTCGAGTTCCTGGCTGACGACTTCGGCGTTTCGGGTGTGGTGGCCGGGTTCATGCCCACGGATGTCGCGCAGGGTGTCCTCGCCCTCATCCGACAGGCCGCGGATGGGCGGGCTGGAATCGGCAATGTCTATGGGCGGGTTGTGACGGCGGATGGCAACATCAACGCTCGTGAGTTGGTGGACCGATATTTCGAGCCTTCGGATGAGGTGTGGCGAGGCTTCGGCACCGTCCCCGGATCCGGTCTCGGTCTGCGCGAGGAATGGGCCCATCGCGACGCGTCGAGGATCGATGTCGAGCTGCCGACGCCGAGCGAACCGGTGGGTTGCCGATGCGGCGACGTCCTTCGTGGAGTGATCGACCCGCCGGAGTGCCCCATTTTTGACGCCGGGTGCGATCCCGACACGCCGATCGGCGCCTGCATGGTGTCATCGGAGGGCACCTGCGCGGCCTGGTACCGTCACGAGCGATGGACGGCCTCGGAGCTCGGCTCGTGAATACCCCCGATCGGGTGCTCCTCGCACACGGTGGGGGGGGACGGCTGACCCGCCGCCTCGTGGAGGAGGTGTTCCTCCCGGCCCTCGACAATCCCTTCCTGGCGACCCTCACTGACGCCGCGATTCTTCCCGAGATGCCGCCAGGGCGGCCCGCTTTGACCACCGATGCGTTCGTGGTCGATCCACCGGTCTTTTCGGGCGGTGATCTCGGGTGTCTGAGCATCTACGGCACGGTCAACGACCTGGCCATGGGCGGCGCACGACCGCAGTGGCTGACGTGGGCGCTGATTCTCGAAGAGGGTGCCGATGGCGAGCTGCTCGAAACCTGTGTCAATGGTGCTGCTCGCGCAGCCAAGGCGGCTGGGGTGATGGTGGTTGCGGGTGATACCAAAGTAGTCCCCCGCGGCAAGGCCGACCGGATTTTTGCGGTGACCGCCGGGCTCGGGGTCGTGCCGCCCGGACGGTTCATTTCGGACTCGCAGATCGAACCGGGCGACGCCATCCTGGTCTCCGGACCGATCGGCGATCACGGCGCCACCGTGCTTGCCCATCGCCACCAGCTCGACGCACCCGGTCTCAGATCGGATTGCGGGCCGTTGGCTTCACTGGTGGAACAGTTGTTGGCGAGCGGTGCGGCCGTTCGCTCTCTCCATGACCCGACCCGCGGCGGTGTGGTCACGGTATGCCACGAGGTGGCGGGTCACAGCGGTTGCAGGTTGGTCCTTTTCGAAAACGATATTCCGGTTCGACGAGAGGTGGCGGGTGTCTGTGATCTCCTGGGACTCGATCCGCTGGCTCTGGCCTGCGAGGGTCGGGCGCTGGTCTGGGTGGCGGGCGAGGACGCCGATCGAGCCGTCGAGGCCATGCGGGGCCACCCCGCCGGAGCTGAGACCACAGTGATCGGAACCGTCGAGAGGGCGATAACCGGAGCGCCGCCGGTGGTGATGAAGACCAGGGTCGGCGGTGAGCGACCCCTCGATCTCCTCTCCGGACTCGATCTGCCGAGGATCTGCTGATGGACGCGCCCGGTTTTTCGTGGAGCCTGTTGGCGGCGGCATTTGGAGTGGGGACGATCCACACCCTCCTCGGTCCGGACCACTATCTGCCGTTCATCATGCTCGCCAGGGCGCGCGGATGGAGCCGTCTGCGAACGGTGCTCGTGACATCAGCCTGTGGCATCGGGCACGTGGCGTCGTCGGTCCTGCTGGGTGGTTTGGGGATTGTCTTTGGCGTGGCGGTAGGTCAATTGGAGGCGGTGGAAGGCAGTCGCGGCAGCATTGCCGCGTGGGCCATCGTTTTCTTCGGCATTGCGTACGCCGTGTGGGGTCTGCGTCACGCCCTGCGCCGCCGGACCGGGCTCGAGGCCCATTCCCATGGTGAGGGTGTCCATATTCACAGTCACGGTCTGACCTCGCATGGGCATGAGAACCAGCGGATCGGGGCGGACACCACCTTCTGGACGCTCTTCATCATCTTTGTGCTCGGTCCCTGTGAACCCCTGATTCCTCTCTTCGCCCTGCCCGCCAGCCAGGGGAGGTGGGATGTCGCGGCGCTCACCGCCGTGGTCTTTGGAGTTGCAACCCTGGTGTCGATGGTCGGCGCCACCCTCGCCGGGTACGAGGGTCTGAAGCTCGTCAGTCTGGGACCATTCGAGAGGTGGTCGCACGTGGTCGCAGGCTTCGTGATCGCCGCGGCCGGTCTTTCCGTGATCTACCTCGGGTTGTAGAGGGTTCGAATGGTCCGTTTCGTCCACGCCTCGGATCTTCATCTCGATGCCACCTTCGGCGGTGTGGACGCTACCGATGAGAGGGTCGCCGGCGCCCTCGCCCGGTCGACCATCGAAGCCCTCGATCGGGTCGTCGATCTCTGCATCGAACGAGGAGCGGACTTTCTGGTCGTCGCGGGCGATCTCTACAACAGCGCTGAACGAAGCCTGCGCGCCGAGCTCGCATTTCAGCGTGCGATGCGGCGCCTCGATGGCGCCGGCATCGGTGCGTTCGTGGTCCACGGCAACCACGACCCCGCCGATGGCTGGTCGGCCGGTCTCGAGCTTCCGAAGTCGGTGGTCGTGTTTTCGGCCGACGAGGTGGAACGGCGCGAGGTCCTGCGCGAAGGAGAGGTCGTGTGTGCGGTCTATGGGCGCAGCTTTCCGACGCGCCAGGTGAGAGAGAACCTCGCGCGGGAGTTCGAAAGAGATGACCGGGACGAGCTGGCGGTGGGGGTGCTCCACGCCAACGTCGGTCAGCGCGAGGGTTGGGACGACTACGCCCCCTGTACGGTGGAGGATCTTCGTGCCGCCGGAATGGACTACTGGGCCCTCGGTCACATCCACCTCCCGGGGAGGGTCTCAGACCGGCCGCCCGCGGTCTACCCGGGTTCAACCCAGGGTCTCGATCCGACCGAAGAGGGACCGCGAGGCTGTCTTGTGGTGGATCTCGATGTCAACGGTGCGGTGGAGGAGTTCGTCGAGACCGCGTCGGTTGTGTGGCGCCGGGTGGAGATCGATGCTGATGAGTTGCGAGGCCTCGAGGAGCTGCGGAACGCAGTTGCCGAGGCCTGTGAGACGGTCCGCGCAGAGGGCGGCGGTCGGCCGACAGTGGTGAGGATCGAGCTTGGCGGGCGATGCGATGCCCACGCCGATCTCGCTCGACCCGGAGTCGCGGCGGATCTCCTGACCGATGTTCGGGAAGAGCAGCTTGGGCGTGATCCCTGGATCTGGGTCGACCGGATTCGGGACCACACCCGGCCGGCGGTGGACCTCGACGAGATATCCGCAGAGGAGGGTCTTCGCGGCGATCTGGTACGTCTCGCGGCGGAGCGCGCCAGTGATCCCGGGGCTGCCGCCGAGATGGTCGAAAACCTCCTGGCGCCGGTCCTCGCCCAGCTCACCATGCGACCCGATCTCGATGTCCCGTCCGATCGCGTCATCGAGCGGGCTCGCGACCTCTGTATCGACCTCCTGTCCGGGGATGGATCGTGATGCGGCTTGCCGAGGTCGAGGCGGTGCGCTACGGCGAGTTCGCCGACAGGGTGCTCGCAGAACTCGGAGCCGGTCTCAACGTGATCTACGGCGACAACGAGGCGGGGAAGAGCACCTACACCTCGCTG
>CBDTWX010000080.1:0-14836 GCA_965364305.1 uncultured Thermoanaerobaculia bacterium | reverse complement strand
GGGAAAGTAGCCGGTGGCCATTCGATGTCAAGGGCAAGCCGGTCAAGCCGGTGCGGAGCATTGTCAGATATCCATCTTCAGCGCCTTGACCAGAAAGGCCCACTGGTCGGCGATCCCCTCGATCCGCATCCAGGTCGGTTTTCCGGAACCGTGCCCGGCCCGAGTCTCGACACGGACGAGGATCGGGTTGTTGCACCCCTGCGCGTGCTGCAGAGCCGCCCCGAACTTGAAGCTGTGCCACGGCACGACCCGGTCGTCGCGGTCGGCGGTGGTGATCAGGGTGGGCGGGAAGCAGACTTCCTCCTCGACGTTGTGGTAGGGCGAGTAGGCGCGTTGGGCGCGATACTCATCCTCGTTCTCGCTGAGCCCGTAATCGGAAGCCCACTGACGGGCGTTGGCGCTCGGCAAGTGGTAGCGCAGCATGTCGAGGACGCCGACGGCTGGCAGTGCGGCTCCGAAAAGCTCGGGGCGTTGGGTGATCACCGCGCCGACCAGGAGTCCGCCGTTGCTGCCGCCCTGTATGGCCAGCTTGGGGGTCGAGGTGTAGCCGTTGTCGATCAGCCACTCGGCCGCGGCGATGAAGTCGTCAAAGACGTTCTGCTTTTGTAGCTTGGTGCCCGCGAGGTGCCACTCTCTGCCGTACTCGCCACCGCCCCGTAAATTAGCGATTGCGAGGACTCCGCCCATCTCGAGCCACACCATGCGCGAGGTCCGGAACGAAGGCGTCTGCGAGCTGTTGAACCCGCCATAGCCGGAGAGCAGGGTCGGGTTGCTGCCATCGAGATCCAGACCCTCGCGATGGACGATGAACATCGGGATGATGGTGCCGTCCTTGCTGTCGAAGAAAACCTGTTCGGTCACGTACCCGGTGAGGTCGATGTCAGGCTCGGCGCGGGCGAAGAGGGTGCTCTCGTCACCGTCGACCGCGTAACGGTAGATCGTCGTCGGCGTTGTGAAATCGGTGTAAGAGTAGAAGGTCTCGGGGTCGTCACCGCGGCCCGAGAACCCTCTGACCGTGCCCATACCCGGGAGCGTGACCTCGTGCTGGAGGCCGCCGTCGGCGTCATGAATGCGGACCAGGCTGTGGGCGTCCCGAAGATACCGACAGACCACCGTGCCGCCCACGAGATCAGCCGAGCTCAGGGTCTCCTCGATCTCTGGAACGACCTCGCGGAGATTGCCTGCGGAAATGCGGCCCAGATCGACGGCTATGACCCGCCCCTTGGGAGCGTCCTTGTTGGTCCAGAAATAGAGGGTGCGGCCGTCGTTGCCGACGAAGTTATACCGGGCATCCCATTGGTCGAAGATGGGCAGCGGTTTGGCGTTCTTTCTGCCGAGCGGAAGGTAGTAGACGTCGTTGGCGTCGTATCCCAGCCGCACGGCGATGATCAGATTTCGGCCGTCCTCGGTGACGGTGGCGTACGGGTTTCTCTCTGTGTCTCCTGGAACCGTGTAGATGTGCTCATCCTCATCCTGGGCGGTTCCGCGACGATGATAAAAAACCGAGATCGTTTTGGAGCCGTCGCCCTTGCCGTCTGTCCCCGCCGGATAGCGGCTATAAAAGAAACCGGCCGAGTCGAGCGTCCAGGAGGCGCCGGTGAACTTGCAGCGTGACACCGCGTCGTCGAGGTCGTCACCGGTGTCGACGTTTCGAATGTGCCAGGTCTTCCAGTCGGTGCCGCCGTCGGAAACGGAGTAGGCGATCCAACGCCCGTCGGGGCTCGGCGACCACGAGGAGAGCGCGACAGTCGCGTCCTCGCTGAACGAGTTGGGGTCGATCAGGACCCGGGGCTCGCCGTCGAGGGAGTCGGTCACATAGACGACGTCCTGATTCTGCAGTCCGTCGTTGCGTTCGTAGAAATAGCGGCCGCCTTCCTTCTCCGGCAGGCCGAAGCGTTCGAAGTTCCAAAGCTCGGTGAGACGATTCAAGATCGCTTCCCGCTGAGCGATACCTTCGATATAGGGGAAGGAGATTGCGTTCTGGGCTGCGACCCAGTTCGCCGTGGCTTCGCCGTCGAGGTCCTCCAGCCACCGGTAGGGATCGGCGACCTCCTCGCCGAAGTAGGTGTCGACGACGTCGCCCCGTTTGGTGTCCGGATAGACGATCGGTACGTCTGCCCGACCGCACGAGGTGAGAGCGGACGCCGCGATGATGGCAAGAATGAACGAAACAAGGCGCTGTCTCATGATTGCCCCCGAGCCGCGAAGTGCGGCGGGAGGAATGCTACACGGGGACGTGTCCGCACTGCAAGGTCCACGCGTCCGCCGACGCGATGCTCGATTCAGCCACCCTCCCAGTAGCCACCGGCCGGTGCCCGCCCGCCCGGCCGGACGTCAGATAATGTCGGGAGTTCCGGCGACAGGTCCAGCAACAGCAATCAACATCCCACCCGCGATTCTGCGGGAGACACCGCGGAAGTAACTGCAGAACTGAATTCGAAAGACAGCATTCAAGGGCAGCGACAGAATGCAGTTTCAGTGATCAGCGGCAGAGAAAACTGATTCTGATGCTGGCGCTGACGCTGTCTTCTGTCGCTGAGCCTGCACCGGGTCCCGCATGCCGCCGTCACCCCCGGGGACCGTTGTCGTTGATCGATTTCACCGCCGGTTTCTTGCGATGGCCCTCGAGACATCGAGGTGTATCGTGTACAGTTGCTCAATCGTTCGCGGCGGAGGACCATGCGAGTCGACCAGGCCATCGAGACGTGCCATGATTGGGTGCGTGAGCACGCCGATGAGGCTCCGGCTCTGCTCGCCGATCTCTATAGGCGGCAGCTCGAGTTGGACATCAAGTTCCGCGGGAAACCGATTTCCACGTTTCTTCGGCCGGTCTTCCTTTCGCCGGCGCAGAACGAACTGGTGCGGAGGGCATCCCAGGTTTTGCTCGACTGTGCCGAGCGTCTGATCGAAGAGTACATGGTGGATCGGGAGGTGCGCCGGACGATCGGGCTGCCGCCGGACGAAGAGGAGTTTGCGCTGCTCGACACCGGTCTCGGACGGCAGGTCGTGGTCGCGCGGCCGGACGCGTTCCTCAACGGTAATTCCCTCGAGTTCCTCGAGTTCAACTCCGACAGCCCCGCGGGTGTCGTGTGGACCGACCTCCACGAAGAGGTTTTTCTGTCCTCGCCGATCTTGAGTGAGCACCCGTGGTCTCGAGAGCTGGGAAGGACGCAGTGCCGGCGTTTGCTGATCGATGGCATGCTGGCCGCGTTTGCCGAGTTCGGCCTCGATCAGAAACCGGTGGCGGCGATCGTTGACTGGCGGGGGGTCGGCGCCTGGCCCGAGTTCCTCGTTGTACAACGCTGCTTCGAGGCGCGCGGCGTGTGCGCGATCATCGCCGACCCGCGGGAGCTCGAGCTTCGGGGACAGACCCTTTACGCCGACGGCACCGCGGTCAACCTGGTCTACCGGCGCGCGATCATCCGCGAGCTTCACGAAAAACGCGAGGAGCCGGGCGTGCGCGATTTTCTGGAAGCCTACCGTCGTGGCCTGGTCTGCGTGGTCAACCCTTTTCGCGCCAAGGTGTCCGGCTCCAAGGCCTGTCTGGCGTTGCTGTCGGACCCCCGTTTCGACTCGCTCTTCAATCACGAACAGAATGCGGTGCGGCGCGCCCATGTCCCGTGGACCCGGGTACTGCGCGATGAAAAGGTCGAGCACGAGGGTCGACGTCACGATCTCTTCGAATTGGCGTATACGACCAAGGACACATTCGTCATCAAACCGACCAGCGGCTATGGCGGACGCGACGTCATGATCGGCCGGGAAACGGATGACCGCGAGTGGGCCGATCGTCTCGACTCCGCCGCGGCGAACCCAGGCGAATGGACGATTCAGCAGTACGTGAATATCCCCGAGGAAGACTTCCCCGTGGTCGAATCGGAGCTTGTTTTCGAACCCCGAAAGGTCAACCTCAACCCATACCTCTTTGGCGGACGGTACGCCGGTTCCTTCGTCCGTCTGTCGACCAACTCGGTGATCAACGTCTCGGTCGGCGGCGGTATGGCTCCCGCCTTTGTTCTCCCGGATGAGCCCAGACCATGATGATCCATACAGCTCAGGTTGAGCGCCGTCGCAACACGATGCCTGTGAGATCGGCGATCCATCGGCCGTGAGGTTTGGCCGCTGACACCTCCCACCGCCATCTCCCGATGACGGATGTCCTCGTCTGGAGACGAATACGGGCTGGCGTCCATTCGAACTACTTCACGACACGACTCCCGCAGTGTGATCTGTCAGGCGGGTTGTTGAGATGCAGGAGGTTGGCACGTCGACTGCTAGGGAATGGGTGGGAGCATCGGTCG
This sequence comes from uncultured Thermoanaerobaculia bacterium, assembly GCA_965364305.1. Lineage (GTDB taxonomy): Bacteria > Acidobacteriota > Thermoanaerobaculia > Thermoanaerobaculales > Sulfomarinibacteraceae > Sulfomarinibacter. Next base: position 10,535 of record CBDTWX010000080.1, on the reverse strand, counting down.
GCCGTAGCCGATCGAGAAAGGTTGAGGAGATGAAACGATTGCTGGCTTCGATGGGATGTGTTCTGCTGATTCCGGCGGTATATGGGTGCTCGTACCACCGGGCGTACGTCTCGTACTCGGAGTACGAGGAGGACGTTCAGGTGGCCGCGGCCGGCTGGGAAGGCCGGCGACTCGGTCCGGTATCTGCGGCCGAAGGGGGTGCGTTGTGGGAGCGATGCACCGATATTGCCGAGGGATCGTTGTGGATCCTGATGGAAGACACCCGCAGGATGGGCGGCAACGCGATCGGCGAGATCCGGTGGATTCCGCGAAATCGCGCCCGGGCCACCGACCAACCGACCTGTCGGAAGAAGTGGGGCTGGGTCCTCATCTGGCCCATGCTGGCGACCCCCGCCTTCCAGTCGGCCAGGGTCGAGGCCGTCGCCTACAACGTTCCCGACGCGAGCGTCACCCAGGCGGGTCTCTATCGCATACCTGATGACCTGGGTGAACGGGAGACTCTGGCCCGGAGGATTGTCGCTGAGGTTTTTGCCAGCCGCTGAATGTGGCGGCGAAAAAGGCCCAGGAACATTTCCTCGAGCTGGGTCAGGGTCGCGTCGTGGGAGGCGAAGTGCAAGGGTGAGGTCATGAAATCGTCGACCGTTGTGGTGTGGCGATTGAAGTCGGGATCATCACTGTTGCGCAGGTAGTCCCGCTCCGTCCAGATGCCGATCATCTCGCCATCGTCCTCGACCAGAATGGCGCCGATCTTGTATTCGTTCATGAGAAGGATCGCCTCGTGGATGGTCTGCGTTTTTGCTGACGCAGACAGTCTCGGTGTGTTTCTCCGCAACGATGTCTCCGGCGGTCTTCAACAGTACCCCCGGCTCGAATCTACTGCGCCCGACAGACACAGACCCACCAACACTGGCCCGGAATCCGGGCGCCGCTCATCACGACAATTCAGGGTCAATTCGATTTCCGGCAGCCCCGTGGCCCGCCGCTCGCTCAGGTCGTGCTGGTGACGAGATCCATCCCGCAGGCGCACGTGCCCGGCTCGGCAGAGACGTGGTTGCAGGTGCACGATCCTCCACATTTGCAGTAGTAGATGCCGGAGTCTTCGAAGCTGACACGCTTGAGGTCGGTCCCACAGGCGCACTTGGTTTCGTCGTCTGCGCTGATCTCGCAGGTGCATCCCTCCTCGCAGGTGCACAGGAGCCCCTCGTTCTCCTCGACCTTGACCAGGTGGGCCGCCTTGAGCTCGTTGCCGCACGAGCAGTTTCCGGGCTCTGTCGCCACGGTTCCGCAGTCGCAGTCCTCTCCACAGTTGCAGATGTAGACCATATCGTGTCGAACCTCAGCGGCCGCCTCGGGAGCCGGCGCCGGCTCCACGGCGGCTTCGGTTGTTGCAGCGGTGTCGGACGGTGTCCCTCCGCACCCCACCAAGAACGCCAAAATGGCCACGCATGATACGGCAAACAGATTCTTCATTTTTTCTCCTCCTTGTTTCACGCAAGGCCGCCGACAGTCCGGCGAATCCTTGAATGGAAGACATATCGGTCGCGGTATGTCCGCTCGGCTTAGACTAACAGAGTCTGGACGAAAATACGGGCCCTTAAACCTTGATAAACAGCCGGCGCCTGTACATCCACGCTAGGACGAGATACCAGCCGAGGATCCAGGTAATCGCGTAGCCGAGCGACGCGGCGTGGGGCGGTAGCCAGGAAGAGAAAAGATGGTCGAAAATCTGCTGCTTCAGCGGACGTCCGCCGAACCTGATATAGGCCAAGGTGCGGGCGAGGAGGCCGCTACCGACGTACAGTGCGATTGCATTGACCCCGAAGACAATCAAAACCCGCCCGATGACACTCTCCTTCTCGATGTCGAAGAGCCAATAGCACAGTGCAAGTGCGACCGTCGCCAAACCGGCCGTGAACACGGCGTAGGAGCTCGTCCAGATCGCTTTGTTGATCGGGAAGAACCAGTCCCAGACGTACCCGCAGATAACCAGCGCCGAACCGTAGATGAAGATTCGAGACAGCTTTTCGAAGGGATCCATCCTCGCCACTAGAAGCAGCCCGGCGAAGACACCGAAGAGCGTTGTGGCGAGCGCTGGAATCGTGCTCAGGAGCCCCTCGGGATCATAGACCTTTGCGTACTGCCACAGGTGGTCGCCGAACACGGCCCGGTCGATCCATGCGGCGAGGTGGCCGCCCTTGTCGTCGATGTCGGGTGTCCCGTGGCCGGGCACCGGCACGAGTGTCATGAGCGCCCAATATCCGATCAGGAAGACGACGCTCAGGATTTTCAAGGTCCGCACTCGACAGTAGAGAACGAGGAGCGAAACCACCAGATAGCAGACCGCGATGCGCTGCAACACCCCGGGTATCCGCCAGGTCTCGAGCAGTTCGCCAAAAGAGCGCGGTCCGAAAAGACCGAAAGGGAAGCCGGACAGGAAGAGACCGAGGGCGAAGAGGATCAAGGAGCGCTTGACGATTTTTACCACCAGCGGCCTTTTGCTTTCCCCCGAAACGACCCTTCGTTTGAGGGCGAGCACGATCGAAACACCGACAATGAACAGGAAGAACGGGAAGACCAGATCGGTTGGCGTCCAGCCGTGCCACTCGGCGTGGAGCAGCGGCCCGTAGGTTGTGTTCCAGTCCCCGGGGTTGTTGACCAGGATCATGACGACGATCGTGAAACCTCGGAAGGCGTCGACTGATCGCAGGCGTTCGGTTGTACCGCCGTCCGTGCTGTCCTCCGCCATAGCTCGCACCTCAGGAGTTCTGAGCAGCAATTCTCTCAACCTCGCTCCAGACGCGGAGCAGGTTGTCGCCGCAGATCTTGCGAATATCCTGCTCGCCGTAACCGCGGCGCAGCAGTTCTTCAATGATATTCGGGTAGCGGGAGACATCTTCGAGGCCTGTCGGCGTCGAGGAGATGCCGTCGAAGTCTGAACCGAGACCGACATGGTCGATGCCGACGAGGCCGATCACGTGCTCGATGTGATCGACCACATCGCCGATACTGGTCTCGACCTTCGGATTATCCTGGTAGAAAAGGGCTACCTGCTCTCTGACCTCGGGGCTGTCCCAGCCGACATTGTTCTCCTCGGCATATGTTTGGATGAGCGGCCACAGTTGGGCCGATTGCTTCTGAGCGGCCTCGGTGAGAAAACTCGGTGCAAAGGCGATCTGGATGACGCCACCGTTTTCGGCGAGGCGGCTGATCATCTCGTCGCTCACGTTGCGCTCGAAACCGGGTGTGAAATGGCGGCAGCAGGAGTGAGATGCGATCACCGGTGCCTTCGAGGTTTCGACGACCTGGAAGAAGGTGTCGTCCGTGACGTGCGAGATATCGACCATGATCCCGAGCCGGTTCATCTCCGCCACCACCTCCCGGCCGAAGGGGCTGAGCCCGTTCCAGCGGCGCTCCTCTTGATACGACGAATCAGAAATCAGATTTGCCTCGGAGTGAGCGAGAGTGATGTACCGGACACCACGGTCGTAGAAGTGTTGCAGTGCCGCCAGGTTGTCCTCGATTGCTGCGCCGTTCTCGATGCCCATCGGCAGGGCGAAGAGGCCTTGCTCGAAGGCCTCGCGCACGTCGGCCACGGACCGCGCGATTGCGAACTTTTCGGGCGCGTTCGCCTCGATGGCCTCCACGAGATCGATCAGCTCGTCAGCGAGCTCCCGAGCGCCGCCTTCTTCCTGCCTCGAGGCGGGAACGTAGATCGACATGAAGGCAGCGTCGAGGCCGCCCTCGGTGGCCCGGACGTGGTCGAAATGGCCGCCTTTGGTTCGTCGGGAAACATCCTCCGGTTTTTCGTTCAGCCGGTAGGGCACGTCGATGTGGGTGTCGAGGATCAAAATCTCAGTTGCTAGGCGGGCGGCTTCGGCCTGGAAATCTATTTCGGTCGGGGTCGATGGTGCGGGTTGCTGTCCACAACCGGCGAGAATCACAGGTGAAAGTACTGCCGCGAGAGCAGTCGTTTTCAGTTTCATGAGTCCTCCTTCGCCGTGGGAGTGTACTCCTCCCGCGGCAATTCCTTCTCTTCGCTCAGGAATTGCGGGCCGTGGGCTGAGGGCCCGCGGCGATGATCCGATAGGATGTTGATGATCTGAGACTGTGCGGCGAGGCCGCTCAAAGTGAGGACGTCGGGTGAAGAGCTCATCGCTTCGAGGCGTCTCGGGTTATCGATCGATGCGGGCCAACGGCTGATGCTGGGGTACGGTTCGAGATCGATTCCGATCACCGAGCGTCGTAAAATGGAACCTGCATACGATGCGTTGTAGCAGCTACGCCGTCTCACAGGTGCTGGTCGGCCTCCATCGGGTTGGCCTCGTGGGGTTGCGGCAGGCGTGCGCGAAGGTCGTCGATTCAGGTCTCACCGAACGCGACGAGATCGTGGACTTCCTTCTGACCGAGCTCGCGGCCGACAACTTCATCCCGGATGCCCAGCGGGAAGAATACCGCACCGCGCTGTGGCGCGAGTACCTGCGATCGGTGGGAAAGGACTTCAGCGAGTTCTTTTCTGAGATCGAAATCACCCTGCGCGGTGACAATGGTGACGACCGCGACCGTCTGGGCGGCCTCTGTGCATCGATCTTCGCCGAGTTCGAGCTCCAGCCGGTGGTCGAGCTCGAGGACGCCGCAGGTGAGGGCGCGTTCCCGCAGCTGGTGATCGGTGACAGCGTGGTCGCGAGCGGGCTGCCGTCACGAAAGGCGTTGAAGACGATCATCCGCCACCGTCTGTCAGACTGGTGACCGGGCTGAGGCTGAGAACGGGCCGCGTGCCGGCCCGCAGCGAATCTGAAATCTCGCCTGGAAGGACCACGTTCAAGTGAGACGCCATGACTGACTGTTGGGTCATGTCGGTCCGACTCGCTGCGGGCGTGTCGACACGAGGCGGACGCATTCGAGCCGCGAATCTGCCGAGCGCGCATCATGTTGTCATCCTGAGGAGCCGAAGGCGAGGAAAGGTGATGGGGTGTCACTGCTGTAGCGGCGCAGACGGCACATCCCCGGTCGTTTTTCCGAGACGTTTGTCGTCCGGCAGTTTTCCGACGATCGCCTGGTAAAACTCGCCGCTATCAGCAAATGGGTGGCCAAAAAGTTGCCAACCCTGCGCGAGCTTGGCGTTGACGGCCTCTGAAAGCTCTGCTGGATACGGTGCCGAAAGCAGTTCATAGACAGTTTGTTGGCCCATGATGACCCCCGTTTCCTCATTCAACCATATCTCAAACCGGTTGGCTTGGAGCACGGAAATTCTGAGATTTCGTCTCGTCGAGGCATGTCGACTTGAGACTTTTATACTTGTTCATTTGCTTGTTTATAGCTATACTCGCTGACAGCTGAGCGTCATTGGCAGAATATCGGTCACCGATCACCGGAGGTCGACCATGCGCGAGTTGTTCAAAGACAAAGAACACCTGCTCCGAATGGCTGGTCTTTTTGCGACGGGACTCCTGGTGTTCGTTGTTCTTCGGGGAATACTGATTCCGGCGGACTTTGGTGAGTATGGGCACTTCCGAGCCGGAGCGCTCGAAGACAACAGGGGAGCAGCGCCGGTCTTCGCCGGGCGAGCGGCGTGTGAGGAATGTCACGATGATGTGGCTGCCGAGCGCGTCGGTAGCGCCCACGTTTCAGTGGGTTGTGAGGCGTGTCACGGGGCCCTGGCGTCGCATGCCGAAGACCCGAGTGTGGTGCTGCCCGAGCTTCCGGAAGCGACCCCGATGTGTCTGTCGTGCCATCAGCGCAGCGTCGCCAAACCGGAGTGGTTCCCACAGGTCGTGCCGGATGAGCACTCCGAGGGAGAGGCGTGCAGTGAGTGCCACCTGCCTCACAATCCCGGTTTTGAGGAGTGATGAGATGACGGTCAATCGTCGGCAATTTGTGCTTGCCTCCGGAAAGTATCTGATCATGACGGGTGCCGCGGCGAGTGCCTTCGAGCACGTGTTGGCCGGCACTCCTGAGGCGGCTGCGGAGTACTCGATTTTTGACCACTGGTGGGCGATGGCGATCGATGTCGAGCTCTGCATCGGATGTGGCGGCTGCGTTCGCGCGTGCAAGACGGAAAACGGGGTTTCTCTCGAGCCGTTCTATTTTCGGACGTGGGTGGAGAGGTATCACCTGCCGGAGAGCGATATCGAGCACCCGATGGTGGACTCGCCCAACGGTGGGTTCGATGGTTTTCCGGCGCGTTACCGAGAGAGCGACGGATCCAAAAACTTTTTTGTGCCCAAGTTGTGCAACCACTGCGCCCACTCGCCGTGTGTCCAGGTGTGCCCGGTCGGGGCCACCTTCGAGAGTCCGGACGGGGTGGTACTGGTCGACAAGGACTACTGCTTGGGCTGCCGTTACTGCGTGCAAGCATGTCCCTATGGATGCCGCTATATCGATCCGGACACCCATTCGGTCGACAAGTGCAATCTGTGCTATCACCGGATCACCAGGGGCCTCACGACGGCGTGCTGCGAGGTCTGCCCGACCGGTGCGCGAAGACTCGGCGATCTCAAAGACCCACGGGACCCGATTCACGAGTTCCTTCGAGACAACATGGTGCAGGTTCTCAAACCGCAGATGGCCACCGGTGCCAAGGTCTACTATGCGTCCCTCGACGGGTCGGTGAGGTAGGTACTCGATATGGACTCTCTCCTCTCCATGGTCGAAGGCTTCATGTACCCCAACGAGATCGAGCTCCAGTGGAGCGTGCTCATCGTTCTTTACCCCTATATCACCGGGTTGGTGGCCGGCGCTTTCATCCTCGCGTCGCTCGAACGGGTGTTCAACGTCGAGGCGGTCAAACCCACCTACCGTTTGTCGCTGCTGACCGCCTTCGCCTTCTTGATCGTCGCGCCGCTCCCTCTGCAACTCCATCTGGGCCACCCCGAGCGGTCATTCCAGATGTATTTGACGCCCAAGACCGATTCGGCGATGGCGATGTTCGGTTTTGTGTACCTCTGGTACCTGATGGGGGTTCTGCTGCTCGAGATCTGGCTCGACTACCGCCGCGACATCGTGCTCAAGGCGAGGTCGAGCACCGGTTTCGTGCGAGATTTCTACCGGGTGCTGGCGCTCGGTTCGGACAATATCAGCGAGCGGTCGCTCGAAATCGACGAACGCCTGGGTCGCTTCATCACCATCATCGGTATCCCGTCGGCCTTCCTGCTTCACGGCTACGTCGGGTTCATATTCGGATCGATCAAGGCCAACCCATGGTGGTCGACACCGTTGATGCCGGTGGTCTTTTTGTTCTCGGCCATGGTGTCTGGTATCGCACTCGTGATGCTGATGTACATGGTTGTGTCATGGCTGCGGAACAAAGAGATCGACATGGCGTGTCTGGACACCATCGCCCGCTATCTCCTCTACGCGTTCATCATCGATTTCTCGCTCGAGATGTTGGACCTGGTCCACCGCATGTACGAGGCCGACGAGTCGTTCAAGAGCCTCGACTTCATGGTCAAGACGAGGCTCTTTACATCGCAGATTCTGATGCAGATCATTTTCGGTACGCTGCTGCCGTTGGGGCTGCTGGTGCTGACCCAGATCACCCGGCTCACCGAGCGGGCGCGAAAAAACGTCTACGCCATCGCCGGTGTGCTGACCCTGATCGGGATCTTTGCCATGCGCTGGAACGTGGTGATCGGTGGTCAGCTCTTCTCGAAGAGCTTCCTCGGCTACACGGTCTACAAGATGGACTTCGCGACCCGCGAGGGCCTGCTTCCCGCGATCATCCTGATGGTGGCCCCGTTCTTCATCCTCTGGGGTCTGATCCGCATACTGCCGCCGTGGTGGGGTGAGGAGGAAGAGGCGCCAACGTCGCCGTCAGGCTGATGGGAGCGCCCGTCCGTTAGGCCACTGGCATCCGCCGAATTCGGAATTCGGAATTCGGAATGCCGCGCGCCCACCGCCCTGATGCTCGATTCTCGATACTCGATACACGATCCGCCCACCAGCCCGCGTGAAACCTACATCCTTTATCTGCCTCCCAATCGCCATCGGCAAAGACTCATCCATTCCTCAACGCAACCTCATGGTTGCATCAAGCGGGGCCGGATTGCGCGTTAGATATTGGAAGTTGCCGCTTCGCCGCCGGTCGGGGTGCGAGTGGTATTTCGGAGCGAGGGAGGAAGCATGTCATTTCGGATCAGAAACCGGACCGTCGCGATCTCGACCCTGGTGCTTTTCACGCTGCTTCTTGCGCCGCCTGGAGTTTCTTCAGCTGCCGAAGATTTCGGTTCCATTAGAGGTCAGGTGCTGGACGAGAACGGACGGCCGGTGGTTGCAGCGACCGTGACGCTTTCCGCCAGCGGGATGTCGGCCCTCACCGGCGCGAACGGCCGGTTCGTTTTTTCAGAGCTCCCTACTGGGAGCTATCGGTTGGAGGCGAGTTGCGCCGGTTACTCCGGCGAGATCGTCGACAGGATTGCGGTGGCCGTTGGCGAGACCATCGAGGTTCAGTTCCGTCTCGCCGCCTTTGAGATTGCGCTCAAAGAGATCGTGGTCACGGCCAGCGCCTCGCTGCTCAGAGAGGCACCCGCGGCCGCGGTGGCTCTGGACCGCAAACAGATCAACGAGCTGCCGCACTTCGGCGACGACCTCTACCGGGCAATCGCCGTGCTGCCGGGCGTATCCGGGGGCGACTTCTCCGCCCGATTTGCCATCCGCGGTGGGCTGTACGACGAGACCCTGGTGACCCTTGACGGCCAGGAGCTGATGGAACCGTTCCACCTCAAGGACTTCCAGGGTGTTTTCAGCATTCTCGACCCGGAGATGATCGGCGGTGTGGAGCTCACCCCCGGTGGTTTCACCGCCGAGTTCGGTGACCGGATGACCGGCGTGCTCGACATGGTCACGAGGTCTCCCGATGAGATGCGGATCGGATTCGGTGTCAGCTTGACGACCGCGTGGGCGAATGCGCGGGGTCTGTTTTCGGAAGGCAAGGGCAGCTGGCTCGCCTCCGCCCGCCGCGGCTATCTGGACTTCATCATCTCCGCCACCAGCGACGACGACGATGACCCGCCCGATCCGAGATACTGGGACGCATTCGCCAAGCTTGCCTATGCGCCGAACCCGAGGCATTCGTTGTCGCTGTCGTTCCTCTTCGCAGACGACTCCCTTCTCTTTGAGGAAGAGGACGAGGACGATTTTGCCGACGTCGAGTCAGGTTACACCAGCACCTATCTATGGCTCGGTCACCAGGGCGTGGTCGCTGCGAATGCTTTCGTCAACACTGCGTTCTATCTGGGCGATATCACGATCGCCCGAGACTTCTTTGTCCTTGACGACGTCGACGAACACTTCCTGCTTGATGATGTTCGGGAGGATCGTTTCTTCGGTTTGCGTCAGGAGTGGCAGCACGATCTGGGAAAACGTCACTACCTGCGGTGGGGCTTCGACGCCAGGAGCTACGACGTCAGCTACGACTACGAGCTGGATGCCGAGATCGAGGACCCGATCGACGACCCTCGCTTCTACCCGGGCGTTCGTATCGACTCCTTCCACGACACCTTCGAGGGCGAGCAGTACTCCCTCTTCGTGAGCGATCGGATGCGGCTCTGCCGCAGATTCACCGGGGAATTGGGTCTGCGCTATGACACGCAGACGCTCACCAGCGACGACCAGATCAGCCCGCGGGTCAATCTCCTCTTCAACGTGTCTTCGAAAGGCGTCCTGCGGCTCGGGTGGGGACATTTCTACCAATCGCAGCGGCCGTACGAGCTGCAGATACAGTTCGGCGAGACCGAGTTCCTGCCGGCGCAACGTGCCGACCAGGTGACCGCCGGGTACGAGACGGACCTCGGCCGACACCTGACCTTCAAGATCGACGCCTACCTGCGAACGGTGAGCGATCCCCACCCGCGCTGGGAGACCATCTTCGATCCCTGGCACCCCGTTCCCGAGGTCGCCACCGACCTGGCGGAGATCGCTCCCCAATCGGTGACGGCGAACGGTCTCGAGGTCTATCTCGCAAGGCGAAACGGTGGATCATTTGACTGGTGGCTGAGCTACGCATACTCCTCGATCGAAGATGAGATCAACGGCGTCGATACCCCCCGTTTCCTCAATCAGCCGCACTCCTTCACCGCCAGCGCGACCTGGCGGCCTGGGCCGAAGTGGAGTCTCACCAGCGTCTTCAACTACCACACGGGTTGGCCCACCACCACCGTCTCCGCCGGGCCGGTGCAGGACTCGCACGGCGTGTGGCGGCTCGCGTACGACATCGGTCCCTTCTACCAGGAGTTCCTCGACGACTACTTCCGGATCGATCTTCGGGCCAGCCGGACCTCGAGGGTTGGCCGGCGCGGTCAGCTGACGTTGTTCATCGATGTGCAGAATCTCAGCGACAGGGAAAACCCGCGCGGCGTCGCCATCGCCGACCCCGACTACTCCTACACTCCGGAGACCGGTGTGGTGGTCACCTTCCCCGAGGAATACTGGCTGCCGATCATTCCGTCGTTTGGCGTGAGTTACGAATTTTAGTGTCGGTCCGAGGGATCTAGCCCGGACTATTCACCAGCGTTCGAAGCGAAAGGTTCGAGGTGACGTGC
>CBDTWX010000079.1:0-14920 GCA_965364305.1 uncultured Thermoanaerobaculia bacterium | reverse complement strand
GCCCGGGTCGGCGGTTCGATGGACGATCCCGAGTTCGCGGGCGCGCTCCGCGGTACATCCCTCACCTCGAAAAACGAGATCGTCGAGGGCGGGAGAGCTCAGTCGAGCGCGCAACATTCGCAGGCTATTCGAAGGCACCGGCACTCCGAGATTGAGCTCTGAGAGGCCCAGGCGGGGTTGCCCGGTCGTCATGACTCGCAGGTCACATGGCAGGGGAAGTAAGCAACCTCCCGCCACGGCGTGGCCACCTATCGCCGCCGCGGTCGGTCCCGGGTAGGAGAAGAAATCGAGAATCAAGGCATTGTAATCTTTCAAAAATTCTGTGACATCTTCCCTTCCGGCATCCGCCAACAGCTTGAGATCCCACCCTGGGCAGAAGAGTCTCGGATGTGCGGAGGCGAGGATGACGGCGGGCGCTCCGTCTTCCGCCAAGGTGCGGAGCTCCTCGCGCAGTGTGCCCATAAGGCGGCGGTCCAGGGCATTCGGCCCATGATCCATCACAAGCCGGTGGACACCGCGGTTCTCCTCGTGCCGCAAATTCTTCTCAGCCATGTCTTTCCTCCGCCATCTTGAGGAACAGTTCGTGAACCCTTCGATCATTCGTGAGCTCGGGATGAAACGTCGCCCCGATGATCCGCTTCTGTCGGACCAACACCGGTTCCTCTCTCAGGTGTCCCATGATAGCCACCCGCGGCCCGACTCGCGTGATGCGCGGCGCTCGAATGAACACACCTTCCATGCGTGCGGGGGCGCCCATCTCGGGAGTCAAACCCACCTCGGCGATCGTCGAGTGTACCTGACGGCCGTAGGCATTGCGCTCGACCGCCACGGCCAGCATACCGAGGCTTTCCTGCTCGGGATCGACGTGTTCCGCGATCAAGATCACCCCCGCACAGGTTGCCAGCACTGGCATTCCAGCGGCGGCGCGCTCAGTGAGACGGGCGCTCATCCGCCCGGGCTCCATCAGGCGCAACATGGCCGTCGACTCCCCTCCGGGGATGACGAGACTGTCGACCTCTTCAAGATCGGTCGCCGTTCGCACCGTCCGCACCTCGGCGCCCAGCTCACGAAGGATCTTTCCATGAGCATCCCACCCTCCCTGCAGGGCGAGAACGCCGCACACCGCCACGCTTTCACCACCCCCGGCGGGAAAGCATTTCTTCAGGTGTCAGTTTGCCGGCCTCGAGACCGTGCATCGCCGCACCGAGGCCGCGTGAGATCTCTACCAACTTCTCAGGCTCCTGCCAGTGCGTGACCGCCTGGACGATCGCCCGGCCGCGAAACTCGGGGTCATCGGATTTGAAAACCCCCGAACCAACAAACACCGATTCGGCCCCCAGCATCATGCACAGGGCGGCATCAGCAGGTGTCGCCACTCCACCGGCAGCGAAGTTGGGCACCGGTAGTCGCCCATTCTCGGCGACCCAGCGGACCGATTCGAAAGGAGCCTGCAACTCCTTGGCCCGGGCCATCAACTCGTCTTCCTCGAGGATTGTCAGGGTTCGGATTGCCCGCTGTACGGCACGCAGGTGGCGGACCGCTTCGACGATATCCCCGGATCCCGCCTCGCCCTTTGTTCGGATCAGGGCCGCGCCCTCACCGATCCGTCGCAACGCCTCGCCGAGGTTGCGACACCCGCACACGAAGGGGACCTTGAAGGGCTCTTTGAAGATGTGATTCTCTTCGTCAGCCGGGGTCAGAACCTCGCTCTCGTCGATGAAATCGACCTCGAGCGCCTCGAGAATTCGTGCCTCGGCAGTATGGCCGATGCGCACTTTTGCCATCACGGGTATCGAAACCCTCTCTTGGATCTCGACGATCTTTTCGATCGACGACATCCGGGCCACGCCACCCTGGACGCGAATATCGGCCGGCACGCGCTCGAGCGCCATGACCGCCGCTGCCCCGGCATCCTCCGCAATCTTCGCCTGCTCGGCGTTGGTGACATCCATGATCACCCCGCCCTTGAGCATTTCAGCCAAACCGACCTTGACTCGGAACTGTGAATCCTGCATTTCCATCACTTTCCTCCCACGATCCGGGCTCATTGTACAACCAGCGTGCTGGGCTGCTTCCTTTCTTTCAGGCGGCGCCACGCCGCAACAGTCGCGCCAATGAAAGCGCGTTGATGACCACATGCGCGGCCGCAGCGGCGGGGGACCCGCCGAGCTCGTACACCCCGCCGAGCGCGAGCCCGAGGAACAGAGCAAGGACCGGCCACATCCAAAGGCGTCGGTCGGGCACGAGGTGGAGTATCGCAAAAACCGCCGCCGCTGGTATGAGGCCGATCACCGGTTGCAGCAGGGCACGCACAAGCGCTTCCTCCGCGAGACCCGAAAAGATCGCGACCGCCGCTGCGTCGGCGGTGGTCCAGCCACTCACCATGTGGCTCTGCCAGGTTTCAAGCTCGGACAGGGGGCCAAAGCCTCGCAACAACCAGAGAACGAGGAAAGACCCGACACCAGCGAGGACCCCGGTGAGCAGGGCGGTCGCCAGAGGCCCCCTCGCGGCCAGCCCTCCCCCAAGTCCCGCCGACGTCATCGATAGACCGACCAGCGCGACGACCGCGACCACGCCCTCTTGATGGATCAGGACGACGGCCGGGATGATGCGCGGCGTCGAATCTTCAGCCCCCACGCCTCACCTCGATTTCAGACCGTGGACTCAAACACTCTCGCCATCGGCGGCGGCCTCGTCGTCACGATCGCCGGTTTCTTCAGAGTCGTCGGGGCGATCCAGGAATTCGGCCTCGTCATCGTCTGTAGACCGCTCAGCGCGGGCCACCGACACCACACGGTCGCCCTCATCGAGTCGAATGATCCGCACCCCCTGGGTCGCTCGGCCGATGCGCCGGATCTCACCAACGTCCATGCGGATGAGCATCCCCCCCTCGGTGACCACGAGAATCTCGTCGTCGTCGTGAGCGTGGAGAATAGCCGCGACGGCCCCGGTCTTGTTACTCAGGCGGATCAGCTTCATCCCATAGCCGCCGCGTCCTTGAATCCGGAACTCTGAGATGGCCGTTCGTTTGCCGAAACCGAGCTCGCTGACCACCAAGATGTCGTTCTCTTCGGTGGGGTCGAAGATCGCCACCTCTTCGACAAAATCGCCCTCGCGCAGATTGATGCCTCGAACCCCCGCCGTGACCCTTCCCATCGGCCGCACATCGGTTTCGGCGAAGCGGATGCCCATCCCGCGGTTGGTTCCCATAAAGACATGGCTGTCGCCATGGGTGAGGCGAACGGACAGGAGGGCGTCACCCTCGTTGATGACAACCGCCCGGAGACCGTTGGATCGGATATTGGCATACTCGGAGAGGGCGGTCCTCTTGACCCGCCCAAGTCGCGTCGCAAAAAAGAGAAACGAGTCCGCGTGTTCGTCAAAATCACGCACGGCCAGCAGCGCTCGCACCTGCTCGTCTGGCGCCAACTGCAAAAGGTTGACTAACGCGCGGCCGCGCGCCGCTGGGCCGACGTCGGGAAGCTCGTGGACCTTGCGTGCAAAGACCCGGCCAGCAGATGTGAAGAAAAGCATCGTCGCGTGGGTCGAGGCAACAAAGAGCTGCCAAACTTCGTCCTCATCCTTGGTGGCCATTCCTCGCCGGCCGCGTCCGCCACGGTGCTGGGCGCGATAGGTTGAGGCCGCCGACCGTTTGACGTAGCCTCCACGCGACACCGTGATAACCATCTCCTCTTCGGCGATGAGATCCTCGATTGAGATCTCGCTTGGGTCATCGATGATCTCGGTTCGGCGGTCGTCACCGTGTTTCTCTTTCACTGCCATGAGCTCGTCGACGATGATCTCAGTCACCATCTCCTCGGATTCGAGAACCTCCTCGAGGTGGGCGATCAGGCGCTGGACCGCGAGGTGTTCTTCGACGATCTTGTCGCGCTCGAGCCCCGTTAGGCGCTGGAGCCGCATATCGAGAATTGCCTGAGCCTGCAGTTTGGAGAGACCAAAGGTATCGATCAAGCCGTCGCGCGCGCTCACGGGGTCGGCTGCTCCCCGGATGAGATCGATCACCGCATCGAGATTGTCCAGCGCGATGACCAGGCCCTCGAGTATGTGGGACCGCTCTTTCGCGCGAGCGAGCTCGTGCGCCGTCCGGCGAAGGACGACCTCGCGCCGGTGGTCGAGAAAATGCTGGAGAAGTTCTTTGAGGTTGAAGACCTTCGGCTGATTGTTGACGACCCCGAGGAGAATGACTCCAAAGGTGGTTCGCATCTGGGTCAGTGTGTACAGGTTGTTGAGAACAACTTCCGGAATCGCATCGCGTTTGAGCTCGATGACTACCCGAATCCCCTCACGATCGGATTCGTCCCGGAGATCGGCAATCCCCTCGAGGCGCTTGGCGGTGACCAGAGAGGCTATCTGTTCAACAAGGCGCGCCTTGTTGACCTGATAAGGCAGCTCGCTGACGATGATGGCGGCTCGACGTCCCTTCTCAGCTTCCCGGATGCGGGTCCTCGCCTGCATACGAACAATGCCGCGGCCTGTCGTATAGGCGTCATAGATCCCCTTGCGTCCGAGAATGAAGCCCGCGGTCGGGAAGTCGGGCCCGGGAACGAAGTCGAAAAGATCCGAGACCGACAGCTCGGGGTCCGAGAGCAGCGCGACACAGCAATCGACAACCTCTCCCAGGTTGTGGGGCGGTATGTTGGTCGCCATCCCAACCGCGATGCCCGACGAGCCGTTGACCAGCAGGTTTGGAAACCTCGCCGGGAGGACCATTGGCTCTGCCATCGTCCCGTCGTAGTTTGGTGCCCAATCAACCGTTTCCTTGTCGATATCATCGCCCAGCAGGAACTCGGACAACCGGGTGAGGCGGACCTCGGTGTATCGCATGGCGGCCGGAGAATCGCCGTCCACCGAACCGAAATTGCCCTGGCCGTCGACCAGGGTGTAGCGCATTGAAAACTCTTGCGCCATCCGCACCGCCGTGTCGTAAATCGCTTGGTCGCCGTGCGGGTGGTACTTCCCCATCACGTCACCGACAATTCGCGCGGACTTTTTATATCCTCGCGAGGCGGTGTTCCCGGCCTCCCACATGCCGTAGAGAATTCGCCGGTGAACCGGTTTGAGCCCGTCCCGAACATCCGGGAGGGCACGACCGATGATGACCGACATGGCGTAGTCGAGATAAGAACTCTTGAGTTCGTCCTCGATCGTGATGTGGGTGCGGTCGGTTTGTCGTGGCGGCTTCTGATCGCTCATTCAGATGTCCAGGTTGCGCGCCTCGAGGGCGTTGGTTTCGATAAATTTCCGGCGCGGCTCGACAGCATCACCCATGAGAATCGTAAAGAGCTCGTCCGCATGGGCCCCATCCTCAACGGTCACCTCGAGAAGCCTTCGCGCCGCAGGATTCATCGTCGTTTCCCAGAGCTGCCTCGGGTTCATCTCGCCGAGACCTTTGTAGCGTTGGATGTTGAGGCCCTTTTTCGCCACCTCATACACCCGGCTGACGAGCTCACTCAGGCTCGCCAGGGTCTCTCTCTCGCCGTTGCGATCAAGGTGGAAGGGGCCAACCCGAAGAGCCTCGACCTGGGCGAGCTGGCTGCGTGCCCGGCGGAAGTGTCCGCTTGAGCCGAGGAGTTGGCCGAGTCGCACCTCGCGGCCTCGACCGTTGACACCGACCCGGCAGATGACTTCTGGCACGCCGTGCTCCTCATCGAGCTCGACGCGTGTTTCGTCATACCCGAGCTCCCGGAGCTCGGTGGCGAGGTCATCGGCGAACTCGGCGGCTGTCGTTTCCTCTGCCCGCCGCGCCTCGGTGTCAAGGGCGGCGAGAACGAGGTCTTGCGGCCACCCGCGACGTTCGAGATGATCTAAGCTCAAGGTCCAGTCTTGGGCGGCGAGAATTGCTCGGCGAAGCTCTCGTCCGACCAGCTCGCTGCCGGTGGTACCGATGATGAGCTTGAATTCGTCCTCGACGCGATCGAGGAGAAAGCGGGAAAGCTCGGCATCGTCGCGCAGGTAGACCTCTTTCTTCTTTCGGCTGACCTTGAAGAGCGGTGGCTGCGCGATATAGAGGTGGCCACGTTCCACAAGCTCTCGCATTTGGCGGTAGAAAAACGTCAGGAGGAGGGTCCTGATGTGGGACCCGTCGACATCGGCGTCAGTCATAATGATGATCTTGTGATACCGCGCCTTGAGAGGGTCAAACTCCTCTTTCCCGATCCCGGTACCAAGACATTGGATCAACGCTCGTATTTCCTCTGACGAAAGCATCCGGTCAAACCGGGCCTTTTCGACATTGAGGATCTTCCCACGGAGCGGGAGTATCGCCTGAAAGAGACGGTTCCGCCCCTGCTTCGCGGAGCCTCCCGCCGAGTCGCCCTCGACGATGAAAAGCTCGGCCTTTTCGGGATCGCGCTCCGAACAATCGGCGAGCTTGCCCGGCAGGGAAGACGATTCGAGGGCGCTCTTGCGGCGCGTGAGCTCCCGCGCCTTGCGCGCCGCATCGCGGGCGCGAGCAGCGTCGACACACTTCGAGACGATGCTTTTCGCAACCGAGGGGTGTTCTTCGAAGAAGCTGGCCAGGCGCTCGTTAATGACCGACTCGACCCAGCCCTTGATGTCCGTTGAAACCAGCTTGTCCTTGGTCTGGCTGGAAAACCTCGGTTCTTGGACACGGACGGCTATGATCGCGGTGAGCCCCTCACGGACATCTTCGCCGGAAAAGTTTTCTTTGAGGCCCTTGATCAGATTCTGGTTCTGCACATAGGCATTAATGGTACGGGTCAACGCGGCTCGAAATCCGGACAGATGGGAGCCACCGTCGCGGTTGTAGATGGTGTTGGTGAAGGCGAGGACGTTTTCGTTGTAACCGTCGTGCCATTGAAGAGCGACCTCGAGCTCGTCACCGTTCTCCGCGGTGTCGCAGAGATAGATGGGATCTTCGTGGAGCGGCGATTTCGAGCGGTTGAGATAGCGAGCGAACTCGGCCAAGCCGCCTTCGAAACGGAAGGTCTCTTCACGGTCTGTGGTCTCGTCGAGAAAGTGGATCTCGACCCCTGAGTTCAAAAAGGCGAGCTCGCGGAGGTGTCTGACGAGGAGATCGGGATGAAAGTCGAGGACTGAGAAGATGTCGGGATCCGGTTTGAAACCAACGATCGTCCCTGTGCGCCGGGTCGTACCGACCGCCTTGAGGGCTTCTGTGGGCACACCTCGGTGGTACATTTGCTCCCACACCGTGCCGTCCCGGTGAATCTCCAGACGAAGCCACTCGGCAAGAAAGTTGACGACACTCACACCGACGCCGTGCAGCCCACCTGAGACCTTGTAGGAGTTGCTGTCGAATTTTCCCCCTGCATGGAGCTCGGTCATGATGACCTCAGCCGCCGAGCGGCCGGTCTCACGGTGGGTGTCGACGGGAATTCCGCGACCGTCATCGGTCACCGTCACCGTCTGGTCAGCGTGCACCGTTACGGAAATTTTCGAGGCATGACCAGCCTGGACCTCGTCGATGGAGTTGTCGACCACTTCCCAGACCATGTGATGAAGTCCCGAGATGTCGTCCACGTCCCCGATGTACATACCGGGCCGTTTTCGCACCGCCTCCTGACCCTTGAGGACCTTGATGCTCTCGGCGGTGTACTGATCACTCATTTGTTTCAGCCTCCTGGCGCACACAGGAACCGTTCTCGAGCCACATGCGGCGCGTTCGGCGATCGGCGATTTCCGCGATCTCGTCACGCGTGCTGGAGACAAATAGCTGCCGTCTGTCGCCGATGTATGCCATCAGTCGGGAAAGCATGGTGCTATCCAACTCGGCGTCCACGTCATCGGCTATGACCGGTATGTGTTCGCTTCGCTCCTTTTCAATGTGTGCGAGGGCGGCCAGTTTGAGAGCCGCCGCGACCACCTTGGCCTGGCCCGAACTCAACACGTGCCGCAGGTTGCGTTGACCTGTTCGTAGGCTCAGATCGTGGCGGTGCGGACCTTCGACGGTGAAACCCATCTGCCGGTCCCGCTCACGCGTCTCATTATACCTCTGTCGGTAAAGATCTTCCACCTTTTCGAGGTCGGTGGCGGGGTTCCACCACGGCTCCGTTCGATAGCTGATATCAACGTCTGGAAAACCGCCTCCGCGAAGGGCCTCGAAGACCGCGTCAAAATCCTCTTTGAGAACCGCAGCCCCATGAAGTCGTCCATGAATCAGCCGCACCGCAGCCGCCGCGAGCGGTGCTTCCCAGGCGGTCATTTCGGATTCGGTGACCCCGGCGATGATGGCCGCGTTTCGCTGTCTGAGCACACGTCGATAGGTCCGAAGATTCCGCAGATGAGAAGGTCTGAGAAGGAAAACAAAACGATCGAGGAGGGCGCGACGGCACTCTGGTCCACCGCTCGTCAACTCGCGATCTGAAGCCGTAATCGTGAATACCGGGTAGATCTGGAGGTATTCTTCGACCGAAACCTCGACTCCGTCAACACGCAACCTACGGCGTACGGGCGGCCCGACCTGGACGACCTGTTCGATGTTTCGGGTCGCGTGAGCAGCCGATATGACGCCGTGGAGTCGAAATGACGCCTGACCGTAGGTCGCCGCCCGTCGCCAACTGGTAGTCCGAAATGACCGCAAATTACCCAACACGCTGATAGCCTCGAGGAGGTTCGTCTTCCCCATACCGTTGCCGCCGAGAATGGCATTGGTTCCCCGAAAAAACGTCAGGTCCTGATCACCGAGGTTGCGAAACCCCGAGGCCGTGAGCCGGATCAGGTGCACCGGTCTTCCCTCAGCACGGTCAACCGCCCTCTGTGTGACGCTCTCAAGTCAATTCTTCGGTGGAAAGATTCAAGGTCAGTGTGGACCTTTTGACCACGGTCGATCGCGTGGTCCTACTCCTTACAACCGCATCGGCATCAACACGTAGATATACTCCTCGAGACGGGAATCGTCGTCTACCGGCACGACCACACATTGAGTGTTGCTGTCACGCAGCTGAAGTTCGACCAGATCACATTCCAGTACCTGGAGAACGTCGATCAAATACGACGCATTGAGCGCGATTTCGAGACCATCACCCTGAAAATTGACATTCAGGGTTTCCTCGGCACTTCCTCGCTCATATCCGATCGAAACCAAGGTCAACTCACCACTCGGCTCGAAACGGAATCTCACACCCCGGGCTTTTTCGTGAGCCAAGAGGCTGACTCGGCGAAGTGATGCCAGAAGCTCTCGACGATCTACTCGAGCTCGGTTCGGATTGTCGCGGACGATGACTCGTTCATACTGCGGAAATCGAAGCTCCACGATCCGGGATACGAGGGTCCGTTTACCCATGAGAAATCCGAGGTGGTTTTCTCCGGCCGCGACCCGGACCTCGTCGTCGCCAAATCGTGAAAACTCCGCGAGGAGCTTGCGTGGGAACAACTGCTGTTCAAAAGGTGGGTCTCCAGCGGGCGCCTTGGCGCGGACCATCGCCAAGCGGTGTCCATCGGTGGCCGCTATTTCGATCTCCCCCGGGATGAGTTTGATCAGCGCTCCGTTGAGCTGAAACTTGGGATCGTCTTTGGTAATCGAAAACGCCACCCTTTCGAGCATCAACTGGAAAAGATCGAGCGGTAGAGCATACTCGCCGGCCTCCGGCACATCGGGAACCGTCGGGTATTCCGAAGGATCCGAAACCGCCATCCGAGAATGAAATCGACCGCAGGAGATCTCCACGGCATCTCCGTCCTGGCGGAGAGTGAACTCTTCTTCGGGAAGACTGCGGACAAGGTTCTGGAACACCCTGCTCTCCAGCGTAGCCCGGCCACCGCCATGAACCGCGGCCGGGCACTCGGTTACGATCGTCATGTCGAGGTCGGTGGCTACCATCCTCATCCTGTTTTCCTCGGCTTCAGTGAGAATGCTGGAGAGGATTGGGATGGTGGTTCGATGCTCAACCACACCCTGAAGGATCGAAAGCTCCTGGAGAACCAGGTTTCGTTGCAGCTTGAGTTCCATCAATCGCCCTTTCTGACTTCGACGAAGATCTGAACAGCCGGAAATATAACATGAATAGTCATCATCGTCGAGGCGGTGGAATCTGCGGGAAACCAGAATAATGTACTGACAATATTTAACTTACCCGAGAGCAGAGTCTGTGAAAAACCTTCGAGTAAGCTGTGGGAGCCTGTGGAAAACCGTGGTTTTCCACAGGCTCCCACAGCGCCTCAACACGCCATCCACATCTTCTCCTCAGAGTTCACGCGAAGTGCTCGCGGAATGATGTCAGGGTGGCGTCGAAATCCGGGTTCGATTGGCGCATTTTCTGTACGTTGTCGACGGCGTACATGACCGTCGAGTGGTGCTTTGAAAAGATCTTGCCGATCTCCGGGAAGCTCAGTTCGAGAATGTCTCGGATGAGGTACATAGCCACCTGACGCGGTAGTGCGATGGAGCGGCGGTTGGAGCGCCCCTTGAGATCGGCTACGCGAATCCCGTAATGTTGCGCCACGAAACGTATGATGTCCGATGGTGAGGTGGCTTGCTCGTCCGGTAGAAGCTCGTAGAGTGCCATCCTCACCACATCGACCGTAATCTTCGAGTTTTTTAACTGGGCGTATGCGATGGTCCGGTTGAGGCACCCCTCGAGCTCTCGGACGTTGCTCTGGGCACGACGCGAGATGAAGAGGACTACGTCCTCGGAGAGATCTCGCCCGACTGCACGCGCCTTTTCTCGGAGAATTGCGCACCGGGTCTCGAGATCTGGGGGTTGGATATCAGCGATCAAACCTTGGAGGAATCGAGACCGTAGCCGCTCCTCGAGACCGGGGATGTCGGCTGGACGCGCATCAGATGTAAAAACGACCTGTCGCCCCGTCGACTGGAGCGTGTTGAATGTGTGGAAGAACTCCTCTTGCGTGCGCTCCTTGCCAGCGATGAACTGGATGTCGTCGAGCAGGAGAACGTCGACCTCTCGAAACGTCTGTCGAAAGGCGTCCATCTGTTTTCGCCGTATGCAGTTGATGAGTTCGTTGACAAACTGCTCGGTTGTGAGATAGACCACTGTCAACGGGCTGGTATTCAACCGGTTGGCGATCGCGTGCAGGAGGTGAGTTTTTCCAAGACCGGATCCGCCATACAGGTAGAGGGGGTTGTAGACCTTTCCGGGACGATCGGAAACGGCCTCGGCTGCGGCGGTCGCAAACTGATTCGATGAGCCTACGACAAATCGTTCGAAGGTAAAGATGGGGTTGAAAGGGTGGGTTGCGATACCGGCTGGGACCGTCGACCGCGATCCCTTGACGGGGCTCACCTCGCCGTCTTCTCGTGTGATGAGCACCTTGAATTCGGCGCCAAAGTGGCTCCGGGCGACCGACTCCATGTCCCGCAGGAGGTGGTCGCGGACCCAGTCGCCGACGATGAGATTGTCGGTA
Source organism: uncultured Thermoanaerobaculia bacterium (assembly GCA_965364305.1). Lineage (GTDB taxonomy): Bacteria > Acidobacteriota > Thermoanaerobaculia > Thermoanaerobaculales > Sulfomarinibacteraceae > Sulfomarinibacter. The sequence goes on along the minus strand of CBDTWX010000079.1, from coordinate 3,556 downwards.
GAAAGGGTCAGTGAAGAGCCGGTGTCCTCGATGACCGCCAATGGCGCAATCCAGGTTGCGTACTCCTCGTCCCCAATCATCTGTCGGAGGTGGGGTTGCAGGTATTCCCAGCGGTCCATCGTAGTACGCTAGCATAGCACGCAGCGAGGTTTGCTTGACACCCACAGCGTGCTGCGATATCGTGACGCGCCCGATACTTGGGGAAGAGAGTGAATCATGAAAAGAACGTTTCAGCCGAACAATCGGAAGCGCAGAAAAACCCATGGTTTTCGGGCCAGGATGCGGACCAAGAGCGGTCGTAAGATTCTGTGTGCACGACGACGCAAGGGTCGCAAGCGGATTGCCGCCTGAGGGGCGGCGCGGATATCCAGGATGTCTTCGGCTCAAGCAGAGAGCCGATTTTCAAAGGGTTTACAGGCACGGCGTCCGGGTGACCGGTCGTTACCTGGTCCTGTTCCTCATGCAAACGGACGGACACACGGGTCGGTTCGGTGTCACCGCTTCACGCCGGGTCGGAGGAGCGGTCGTGAGATCCCGATGCAAGCGGCGACTGCGAGAGCTGTATCGGCTTCACCGTGAGGTTCTTGAAGGTCGGGAGTTCGACATGGTAGCCAATGCTCGGAACGGTTGCGCTTCGGCGCCATGGGACGGCTTGGAGCGCGATTTTCTAGACTGCCTCCGTCGCGGGCTGGACCTGGCGGCAACGGCAGAGCGAGGTCGACGCGTTCCAGGGTTCAGGCGGAGCTGAGAAAGACAGGAGCAGATGGAGAAGAGATTACTCCTGGCGTTCGTGCTATCGGCGGCAATTCTCCTGGCGTGGTCGGTGATATTCCCCCCTCCGCAGCGGCAACTATCGCCGGTCCCGGCCGATGAGGTTCCGCAGGCGACGCCGGAAGCGTCGGTGCCGCAGGATCCGTCGCCGCCGGTCACTGATGAAGGTGGTGGTGCCACCGAACCCGCCGTGCCGAGCGATGAGGTTGAGGGCGCGACGGTCGAAGAGACGGTCAAGCTCGGCAACGCTAAGATAGCGGTAGAACTCACCAACCGAGGCGCGCTCGTGTCATCCTATCGACTGTTGGGCTACGACAACGACGACGGCCAGCCGCTCGATCTGATCCAGACAGTCCCTCTCTCCGAGAGCAGCCGGCCTTTGCAGCTGATCACCGCCGACGGTCCTGATGATGCCCTGTACGCGGTTGAGCGAGTCGACGGGGCGGTGCTCTTTCGTTGGGCGGACGGTCGCGGAAGCGCGGTCTCCAAACGCGTCGCACTGACCGGATCGGGTTACGGGCTCGAGGTGACGATCACGGTGATGGGCGCTAGGGCTGGCACGCCGATCAGCATCGGTACGGGCATGCGGAATCTCGGCGAATCGGAACGCGACAGCCGGCTCGCCCTGTGGGGGGAAGGTGTCATCCTGGCGGACGGTGAAGTCAGCCGATTCAAACGGCGGAAGGTCAAAAGCCCAGAGGTTCTCTCTGCCGGTGCGCTCAGCTATGCCGGCTTCGAGGATGCCTATTTTCTCAACGTGCTACGCCCAGAGGGCGGCGTGTCCGAAGTCCGAATCGACCCACTCGAATATAGCCTTGAGGAGGAAACACAGCGAGTGCTGCAGATCTCGGTGGTTCCGAGCGGGGGTCAGCTCCGCGGCGAGCTCCTCGGTGCTCCGAAGGAGTATGACCTCCTTCAGGAGATCGACCAGGGGATCGAAAAAACTCTCGATTTCGGCATTTTTAACCCGATATCCGTCTTCTTTCTGAAGGCCCTGCGCTGGATCTATGGTCTGGTCGGAAACTGGGGTGTGGCGATCATCCTGCTGACGCTTGGCATCAGGATCCTGCTGTTTCCGTTGATGCACACCTCGACGGTGTCGATGCGCAAAATGCAGAAGGTTCAGCCGAAGGTCAAAGAGATCCAGGCGAAGTACAAGAAGAAAAAGAGTGATCCACAGGCCCGCGCCAAGATGAACCAGGAGATGATGGCGCTTTATAAACAGGAGGGCGTGAACCCAATGGCCGGGTGCCTGCCATTGCTCGTCCAACTCCCGCTCCTGTGGGCTTTGTATCAGCTGTTCTTGCGTGCCATAGAGCTCCGACATGCGCCCTTTATGTTGTGGATCACCGACTTATCGGCCAAAGACCCTTTGTATGTGACGCCAATTCTCATGACGGCCACGATGTGGCTCCAACAGCGCCTCGCCCCGCAGGCCGGCGATCCTCAACAGCAGCGCCTGATGCGGATGATGCCGCTGATCTTCGGCATCATGTTTCTGCAGTTCCCCTCGGGTCTGGTCCTTTACTGGTTGGCCAACAACGTGATCACGATTATTCAGCAGGAGATCACGCTCCATATGGTCGGTGAACGAAAACGCGGCGGCTCGAAGAAGAGAAAGGGAAAAGAGAAATGACCACCCCCAAAAACTTCTCCGGAGCAACTCTCGACGACGCGTTGAGCGCCGCATGCAGCGGCCTGGGTTCGCGCCTCGAAGAGCTTCACTACGAGGTTGTCGATGGTGGAGACGCCGATCGCGTGACGGTCAACGCCGAGATCGATCCGGTCGCGGTACTCGGCCTCTTTTTGTCGGAAACGTTTGGTGCCGGCGACCTCGACATCACCGCGCGTCTCGCTGTGAAGGACGAGGCCCTCGAGGGAGAGCTTGACGGTGCCGACCTCCGTTTCTTGACGGCGTCGGGTGGCCGCGGGCTGGATGCCCTTCAGTATCTTTCGAACCGGGTCCTCAACCGGCGTTTGTCGAGCCACCTCCCGGTTCACCTCGATAGCGATGGCTTTAAGGACCGTCGAGCCCACCAGCTTCAGGAGCGTGCTGAAGAGGCGGCGGATGAAGCGCTGAGACGTGGTGCGCCGGTCACCCTCGGCCCGCTGACGCCCGCGGCGCGCAGGGAAATCCACCTAGCCCTTGCCGACGATCCGGGAGTGGAGACCAACTCTGATGGCGACGGCTTCCTCAAGCGGATTGTCATCCGACCTCGCCGGCGGGGCTGACACGATCGTCGCCCGAGCAACCCCCGCCGGACGCGGGGCCTTGGCGGTGATCCGAGTCAGTGGGTCTGGGGCAGGCGAAGTAGCGAGGACCCTGTGTCCGACCGTGAACTTCGACGTTGGATGGCGAGCGACCCTGGCCCCGCTTCATGACGCTGCGGGGGAAGTCCTCGACCGGGGAATCGTCATCCCGTACCCGGCGGCACGGTCATATACCGGTGAAAACATGCTCGAAGCCACTGTCCACGGCTCAACCTATCTCGTGGAGGCCGTCATTGAAACCTGTGTGCGTGCGGGGGCGCGACGCGCTCTACCGGGAGAGTTCACGCGCCGAGCGGTGGCCAACGGAAAGCTCGACCTCGTGCAGGCCGAGGCCGTCCACGATCTGGTGGCGGCCGATACGGCCTGGCAGCTTCGCAACGCCCGCGAGCAGCTCTCCGGATCACTGTCGGAAGTGTTTACGGAGCTGCGGCGGGAGCTGGTGCGCCTGCTGGCCTCGTTTGAGGCCGCGCTCGACTACGAGGGTCAAGGTGTGGAGGTGGCGGGCAACGATATC
>CBDTWX010000078.1:0-15096 GCA_965364305.1 uncultured Thermoanaerobaculia bacterium | reverse complement strand
GCCATCACCCAGCGCGGGGTCAGGTGGGAGAACAGGAGCTCGTCGGGCCGCGCGACCCCGGTGGTTCCGCTGCCCCGGGCGGTGATCGCCTTGAGATTCTTGGAGCCCATCACCGCGCCGTAGCCGCCCTGGCCGGCGCAGCTGGCGGTCTCGTTGAGGATGACCGCGATCCGGGAGAGGTTCTCCCCGGCCGGGCCGATGGCCAGCACCGACGCCTCGGGGTGCCGGGACATCAGCACCTGCTGGGTGTCGAAGGTGTCCAGGCCCCAGAGGTCGGCGCCGTCCCTGATCTCGACAACCTCGTCGTCCTGCGGATGGGCCTGGGGTGCGATGCCGCCAACGTGGGCCCGGTTGAAGGGGCCGCTGACGCCGGTCAGGGGCCCGACCGCGATCAGCAGGGGGCTGTCGGGATCGAAGGCGTCCACCTCGGGACAGCCCAGCTCCCAGAAGATCTTGGTGTTGAGGCCGACTCCGCCGATGTACCGCTCGGGTTCGAAATCCGCGGTGGCTACCCGGTCGATCTGGCTATTGGACAGGTCGACCCAAAGGAGGGTGCCGGTCCAACCGTATTCTTGCGTCATGACTGTTGCCCCTGTTCCAGGTCCCACACCTCAGGGCCCACGCGGCTCGATACTCGAGGGGTCATCGGGCTTCTTCCACGGTTCTAAAGTCTGCGGCGCCCGCCGCCTCTCCGCGGTGGCGGAACGCTCATACAGGTCAGCGCATCCATGGTGCAGAAGGCGGCGCAGATCGGCCCCTCGTCCCTGTCCATGCACCGGTCGCAGCTGAGGGCGACCCTCTTGTCCGGGTGCAGCGTCGTTCGCGGAGGATCGAAGTTGCACCCGGTGATGCAGAGCCCGCAGCCGATGCACTCGTCCTGATCGACGTAGACGATGCCAGTCTCCTCGTCGATCACCCGCGCTCTGTCCGGACGTGGGCACGCATCGTAGCACCCCGGAGATCTGCATTGCTGGCACACGTTGAAGGTGAAGTCATAGGTGAAAGGGTCGCGGACGATCCCGGTGCGCGACAGGGCCGGACCGACCTCGCCTTCGTGGTACAGCGAGCACATCATGACGCAGGTACCACAGCCCGCGCACCGCGCCGGGTCGTGGTGGAGCAGCTTGCAGGTTGCGGCCTCGCTGCCTTCCGCGACGGACGGTGCACCCACCGCCAGGGCCGATACGGCCCCGGTGACGAAAATCCCGGCCCCGGCGATGAACTCCCTGCGGCCGACTCCTCCGGGCTCTTCGGTGTCTCGTGCCACGTGGACCCCCCTTCTGGAATTCCTTCTCCAGTCGGCGCCACGAGGTTGATGTTGCTCAGGTACGAGAATACCAGGCTTTCGGTTTCGATGTCACGAGCCGACGAGTCCTCCAGCCCATGGACCAGTGGCGGTCCGAGCGCATCGGGAAAGCGTTCCTGCAGGGCGCCGTGCGGTTTCCAACCCGTAACCGGTTTGTGGGTCGTCACCGTCGCCGGCGTGGAATGCGTCGCTCGACTCACTGAGGTCGCCCACCTCGAGCTTGTGCAGCGGCTCGAGCCAGAGCGCGGCGTCGGCGACCTCGGGCCCCTCACCCGGATCGAGGTCGAGTAGGGTCTTTCTGTCCGTTCAATCAGCCGTGACCCGGCGACCGACTATCGTTGCACTCGCTCGCTCAGCCAAAATGCCGGGATCCCGAGCAGGATCAGCAGACCCGCGGCGGCCGCGATCCACGGTCTGTACTGGACGGACGCGAAGATCAAGAACAGGCACACGAGACAGAACACGACCGTGGTCACGGGGAACCCCGTGGCCTTGTAGGCTCGCGGGGTCGACCGATCCTTGAACCGGAGCACGATGACCGCGAGACTGGTCGCGAGGTAGAAGAGATAGACGGCGGCTGCGGTGTACATGATGGTGTCGATGAAGGAGCCGAGGGCGAGGATCAGGACGACCGCCAGGCTTCCCTGGACGAACAGCGCCCGCGCCGGCGTGCCGGTGCGCTCCGACCAGGTGCCGAGGGCCCCGAAAAGTCGATGGTCGCGGCCGAGGGCGTAGGCGATCCGCGCACCGGCGAAGACCAGCCCGTTGACGGCGCCGAGCGCGCAGAGACAGATGAGTGCGCTGACAAGAGAGGCGGCAGCTTCGGGGAAGACAGAGGCGACGGTCTCCGCAGCCACCGCATCGGACGAGGCCAACCCGTCGAACCCGAGCACTCGCAGGAACGACGCGTTCACCGCGAGGTAAATGATCGTCACCAGCGCCATCCCGAGAACCATCGCCCGCACGATGTTGCGCTTCGGGTCCCTGACCTCTGCGGCGACGAAAGCGGTTTCGTTCCAACCGCCGAACGAGAAGAGCACCAGCACCAGAGCGATGGCGAGCGGCAGCTGCGGGTTTCGTGAGGATGCGTCGACCGGGTCCGTCTCGGCGCCTGGTGCGAGGGCGGCGACGACGATGACCAGTGACACTCCGACCACCTTGGCGACGGTGAGCACGTTTTGGGTTCGCACGCCGCTTCGTACCCCGGCGACGTTGATGGCCGTGAGCACCGCGACCGCGGCCGCCGCGAGGCCAGGCTTGCCGAACCACCGGGGGCCGACGAGGATCTCGGCGTAGGTGGCGAAAACGAACGCCATCACCGCGATGTCTCCCGGCCGGACGACCAGGGTCTGGAGCCACCCGAAGATGAACCCGGCCCACCGGCCGTAGGCCCTCGTCAGGTAGACGTAATCCCCACCCTCCTCGGGGTACGTGGTCGCGAGCTCGGCGTAACCGACGGCGCCGCAGAACGACAGCAGGCCGCCCAGAGCCCACAGTGCGAGCACGCCCATGCCGGACCCGGCCCCCCCGGCCACCGAGGGCGCCGCAACGAAGATCCCCGCCCCGACGATGATGCCGACGATCAGGTTGGTGGTGTCGAAGAGCGACAGCACCCGCCTGGGTCCGCCTCCGGCCGGAGCTTTGTCGCGAGATCGGCTCATCCCACTGCTCCGGACGAGATGGCAAAAATCCTGGTCGGGTCGCCTGCGGCGATCGGGGGGCCGAGGCGCATGCGCCAGGAGGACGGTCCCTTCTGGAATCCCAGAGTGGCGAGCAGGTCGAGCGCATCGGTGTTGAGGACCGGCAGCCCGATGAGCACCGACCGGTCATCGGCGGCCGAGATCGCCGCCGAGATCAGGCATCGTGCGTCGGCGAGTTCGCGCGCCACGCACGGTCCGATGCGAAAACCGCGACTGGTCGGCGCGGCCAGAAGCGAGGCAACGATTCTCCCGTGCCGGCGCCGAACCACCGCAAGCTCCGCGACCGACCTCTTGAGCTCGAGGAACCGCCCCCGGCTGGCCCCGGAAATCTCGGCGTCGAGCGCCGCCACCTCGTCGATATCGCCGGTGGTCATCGCCTCGGCAGGGGAGTCTTCGATCGTGGGCCTGGTTCGTGGCCTGGAAAGCGTGAATCGACAGGACTCGTGCTCGTCGACGAAACCGAGGCTGCGGTACAACGGGATTCCCTGAGGGTCGCCGTCGAGGCGGACGGTCTTCGTGCCCCGATATCGGAGACGTTCGAGGCCGTGTTCCATGAGGGCGCGCCCGATGCCACGCCGCCGATGGTCGGGCTCGACGATGAGGTTGCCGATCCAGCCGCTCGGGCCGAAACATGTTGTCGTGACCATTCCGACAGGCTGATCGCCCGCCGTCGCCACAAAACAACCGTCCGGATCGTGCTCCAGGTAGAGCTTGAACTGATCCCGGCTCACCGCCCATCCCTCGCGAGCCTTCTGTCGGTCGGCGAACTCGAGGTCGCCGGGCTCGAAGCGTCGAATCATCGTCAACTCTTCTTCCCGATCCACCACGTTACTGAAAGTCCCTAGGCATGGTGTCGGTCCAGGTCTTTTCTCTCACGACCGTCCCATCTTTGGTGAGTCTCCGCGTGTAGCGGTAGTAGAAATTCTCCGCATCACTGCTGAATGTCAGCTCCGCCTCCCACAGCAGGACGCGGTCCTCCAACGTGACCTCCATGCGGTGGGTGCCGCGCACCTCCGTCGTTTCCGGATGGTCATCGGAGGTGCGATGCTCGATGGTCTCGCGGTAGCTTTCGGTTCCCCAGGGGTAGCGGGTGGCGCCGGTGTTGGTGGCGGTCGCGGTGACCTCGCCGGTCTGGGGGTTGCGGTCCACCGAGGAGATCTCGCCATAGCCCGAGCTGGTCCCGGTGTCGATGCTCTCGAAACCCGGGAGCTTCGGGTTTTCGGCGGGTGGCAGGAATGCAGGAGCGGCTCCCTTGCCGGGGGGCACCACAGGCAGGAGCAGATGCGACCCACCCTCACCGCCCAGGTGCAGCGACGTGGTCAGGGGGTAGGGCGTCGGCCACAGCATGGGCCATTGGGCATTGTTGACCGAAAACCGGATGCGGTGGCCCTTCGGGAAGACCCAGGAGGTGAAGTGCATCTCGATGTCGAGGGGGGAGACCTCTCCCGGCACGATGTCCTCGGGCCGTCGGGCCGAGAGTCGGTGGGTGCCGTTGAAGCCGGCGCCGGCCACCTGGGTGACGGTGCCGTCGGGGGCGACATCGGAGAGACGCACGAACCAGTTGGCCCGCGGGGCGTCGGCGGCCACCCTGAGGACGGCCCGGGGCAGTCCCAAGATCTCGGTGTCCTCGGACAGGGGTTCGCTGTCGTAGACCAGGCTGAAGGCGTCGGTGCCCCGTTGATCGTGGGCCACGTCCCCCCACCACATGACCGGGCCGCCGGCCTCGATGCCTGTGGTTGGAACACAGCGCAACCGGTGCACGGTTTGCTCGGGCTCTGCCCCGGACAGGGTGTGGTTGGGTTGCGGATGCATCACCCGCTGCTCGATCCGTTGCACGGGCCAGCCGTCTTCCCAGCGCCAGAATCCCGGTGCGGTCTCCAGGTACGGGCCGGGGGGGTGCCACTGGCGGACGTAGACCGCAAATCGCGGCTCATCCATGATTCCGGTGTCGACGCCCTTCAACCACTGATCGAACCAGCGCACCGCCTCGTGGCGCCATTCGATGCCCGGGTCGGGGTAGGGGTCGTGGGGCCAGGCGTGGGACCAGGGCCCGATGATGGCCTTGACCGGAGCTTCGAGGTTTTCCAACATCCTCGGAAGGCTGTCCCGATAGCCGTCATACCAGCCTCCGATGTGGAAGGATGGAATCTTGATCTGCTCGTAGCGCCCTCTCAGCGAGGCCCGGTCCCAGAAGGGGCCGTCGCGCTGCTGGTGCTTGTAGGTCATCATCCAGGGCTCGGTGTCGAAGCGATCGCGGAAGTACGCCTCGTCGATGACGTAGTCCGGGGCGCCGGGTCGCGCGTTGTCCAGGTCCTGGCTCATCTCCCACGAGTCCACGTGCATGATGCCGTCCATGAAGTGCACGTCGTCCTGGTAGAGGTCTTCGGTGGCGTCCACCGCGATGATGGCCTTGAGGGCGGGCGGGTTGCGGCCCGCCATCTGGATGGCGTTGAAGCCGCCCCCCGAGATGCCGAACATGCCGACCTTGCCGTTCGACCAGGGCTGCTGCGACAGCCACGCGATGACCGCCTCGCCATCCTCGTGCTCCTGGTCCGAGTACTCGTAGGGAATCAGCCGGCCCTCGCTGTTGCCGGTTCCGCGAATGTCGACCCGCGCCAGGACGTAGCCGCGCTCGACAAAGTAGGAGTACAGGGAGTGGCTGCGGGCGCGGGACTCGGTCTTCCGGTACGGCAGGTACTCGAGGATGACCGGAAAGGCCTTCCCGTCCGCATCACCCGCCGGTATGAAGAGATCCGCCGCCAGCCTCACCCCGTCGGGCATGGCGATCCACGCTTCCTGCATCTCCACTCGATATTCGGGTGCCGACGGCGTCTCGGCCGCTTGCGGTGCGACGCTTCCGGGCAGTATGCACCACGCGGTCCAGATGGCGCAGAACAGACGTGTAGGGCTACCTGTGATCGGGCGTTGGAGTGGGCGCATAGGTCGTATCTCCATGAGCGGTCTCCCCGCGAACCGTGACCGACACGATCGATCCGGAGGTGAAGTCGGGGACGATTCGCAGGACGTCCTCCCTGCTCACCTCTGATACCTGGGTCGTAAACTCCTCGAGCGAGCGAGGACTGCCGAGGCCGATCCACTCACGCAGCAGCGCGGAGGAGATCTCCTCGGGACTCTGGGCGGCGCTGATCCGCCTGCCGATGAGGTGTTGCTTGGCCTCCTCGACCTCGGCAGGCGTTGGCGGTTTCTGCTTCAAACCCTCGAGCTCACTTTGGAGAAGCTCCCGCAGCGGTGCGAGCTTGGGAGGGTCGACCCCGATCTCGAGGGCGATCCACGCCGAATGGCCGTCGCTGTGGAAGTCGCTGCCGATGTAGTAGATGAGCCCCTGTCGGGAGATGGCCTCCTTCCCCAGTCGTCCCTCGTACCCGTGGGTCAGGATGTAGAGCAGCGCTTCCCACGCCAGGTTGTCGGGGTGCCTGGGCGGAGGCGCCGTGACGACGTACCCGAGACCCGCCTGTGGTTTTGCGACGTCAATCGTCACGGACAGGTCGGATCGGGTCAACTTCAGCTCGACGGGTTCGAGAGGCCGGGCCCCGTCCAGGTCTCCAAAGAGCTCATCCACAGCCGAGAAGGCCGTTTCTGGGTCGATGTCTCCGACGAGCACGATGACCAGGGGGGCGACGTCTCCGGCTGCTGGACGAACGCCGATCAGCTCGCGGAAGGCGGCCTGGAGCCGAACCTGCGGGTCTTCCGCCGGGTCATCGGGAGATTCCCAGGCCGAGGGCGCCGCCACAGCGTCGAGGGCGGCTCTGGCTTCGCCGAGAGTCTGGCCAAGATCTCGACCGTGGGATCGAAAGTCGAGAGAGGTGTGACGCCAGATCGGCGCGTCGACACTGGCGTCGCTGAAAACCGGCAAGCTGTTGCCCGGGAGAAGGACGCGTAGAAAGATCGTCGGGGCCAACCCGACCCTCTGCAGGATCAACGGAATACCGTTCTCCAGGTGCAGCACAACGGGCTCTTCAGCGCGGTTGGGCGAATCCTTAGGCTTGCCGGACCGGTCGGTTGCGGCCGTTTTCGAGGCCGCGCCGTCTGCGCCGATCGGAGGTTCCGGTGGTGGGGATCCGGCGAGATACCAACCGATGGTCCGTTGCCAAGGCTGGAGGTAGGTGCGTGCGACTCGCCGGCTGTCGTCCGGCCCGACGTCGGCCAGCGAGGACGGCAGACTCAGAAGGACCCCGAATGCGCCCATTCCCTCGAAGTAGGCGAGTTGGTGGGCCGCATCCTCGGTGGTCTCCACATCGAAGACAAGCTCCATGAGGACCCGCTCCCGCGCCATCTCCAACTCTCGGCTGGTTACCAGGGATCGTCGAACCGAACCCAATCTCTGATCGAGAGCCTTTTCGATGTCGTGCGGAGAGCTCTCAGAGCCAATCGTTCCCGTGACGGTGAACACGTAGGGCTGAGCCTGCGGTGGAAACCACGTCGCGAGATCGTCGGTCACACCGTCCAGGATGGCGCCGCGCCGAACCGGGGATCCCCACTCGTTCTGGGAGAAGTTCACCCCCTCGCCACCTCCCAGGAGATCCTGGAGCAGCAGGAAGGCAGGCCAATCCGGGTCGCGGATCGACGGCGCCCGATAGGCGAGCTCGAAGAAGCTGCGCTCGCCGGCTCCCTCCAGCGTCACGCGGCGCTCGCCTCGCTGCGGGGGCTCGACCGTCCGTGGTGGAGGAGTCGGAGCGGAGCCGGGGAATCCGCCGAAGAGCTCCCGGGCACGATTTTCGACGTCTCCTGGAGCAACGTCTCCAACGACCGCCAAAACCGCGTTTCCGGGTCGGTAGTGTCGTCGGTAGAACTCGACCAGATCGTGATGGTCGATCTTCTCGACATCGCTCTCCCAGCCGATGGTGTTGTTGCGGTAGGGGTGCTGCAGGAACGAGGCGGCGAGCACGAGGTCGTGGAGCACGCTGGCCTGGTCGTTCTCGTAGCCGTGCAGCTCGGTCAGGACTGCGCCCCTCTCGGCCTCGACATCGGCCTCGGGTATCACGAGCCGATGCATGCGGTCGGCCTCGATGCGGAGCAGGAGATCGAGATGTTCTGCCGGCGCGGTCTCGAAGTAGGTCGTCTGGTCGAGCCAGGTGTAGCCGTGCCACTCGCCTCCGATCGCGTAGATGGCGCTGACCACCTCGGTGTCCGGGAAGTTCATCGTGTCGCGAAAGGCCATGTGTTCGAGAAAGTGTGCGAGGCCGGTTCGTCCGGCCTCCTCGTTTCTGGCTCCCACCATGTAGAGCACTTGAACGCTGACCACTGGAAAGGTGTGATCCTCGAGGACCATCAACGTCATTCCGTTGTCGAATCGCGTCGTGTGCGCCGACGCGAGGTCGATGCCCAGGGCCGAACCAGGCGTGAGCAACGTAGCGGTCAGCAACATGAGGGAAACGGCGGGTATCGCCTGTCTCACCGGATGTGGTCGTAGCTCATCGGCGATCATCGGCTCCCTCCAGACCGAGACGTCTCAGCGGTTCTCGGGTGAACCTGTTGCTCGGTGTCGTTCGGATCGATCCTTCCAACCCTACCTGCGGCAACACATGACACCGAATGGACCTTATGACGCGGCGAGCTCCACCGCTACCCGGCGAAGACCCTCCTCGAGATAGGACTGTTCACCACCGAGCCAGAGGCGCAGATAACCTTCGAGGCCCAAATGGACCCCGGGAACGATCAGCGTGCTCTGCTTGTCGCGAATTCGCTCCACCAGCTCGAGGCTCGGCGTCGGCAGGGAGTACTTCATGAACGCCATCGCCCCGGCCTCCGGGGAGATGAAGGAGTATCCGTCACCCAGATCGGAGACCCATTGGCTGAAGATCCGCCGGTTCCTCTGGAGGAGGGCGCGGCCGCGTGCGAAGAGCTTCTCCCGGTTGTCCTTCTGCACCGCGACACGCGCCACGGCGTCGGAGAGCTTGTTCGGGCAGATCGTCACCGAATCGTGCTGCGTCCAGCACTCTTCGATCAGCTTCTCCGGACCGACGATCCATCCGATGCGCACCCCTGGAATGCCATAGGCCTTGGACAGCCCGCTCGTGACGATGACCCGATCGCTCATTCCCCAGAAGCTCGGGGTCCGTGGGCAATCGATCTCGGCTCCCAGGTAGACCTCGTCGGCGAGCAGGTAGGCGCCCACCTCGTCACAGCGTTTGATGATGCGTTCCATCGCGCCGACCGACAGCACGGACCCGGTGGGGTTGTTCGGGTTGGAGACGTAGACGAGCCGGGTACCAGGTTTGACGGCGGCCTCGAACTCCGCCCAGTCGGGCTCCCAGTTGTCCTCTTGGCGAAGCTGAAAGGTGCAGACCTCCGCGCCCAGGCTCCGCGGCACGCCCCACATCTGCATGTAGTTCGGCACCTCCAGCGCAAAAACGTCGCCCTCCTGCAGCAGGCTCAGCGGGACCAGGAAATTGGCCTCCGAGGTTCCGTTGGTGACCTCGAAGTTGTCGATCGTCGTGCCGGGATACAGTTGGGACAGCGCTTCCCTGAGCTCTGGCGTGCCGTTGGACTGGCTGTAGGTCAGCGGCGTGTTCATGGCCCACTCGAGGTCGAACCCCATCTCGACCAGCTCACGCAGCGAAACCGGGAGCACGCCGCTCTCGCTCAGATCGAACTCGACCACGTTCTCCCAGGTCGATTGCATCCGCTCCATCTCGAATTTTTCGATTTTCATGGTGCCGTTCTCCTCCCCGCTGGGTGGCCCCCGTGCATTGTTGCATTGCCACGGTTTTTTTGTGCGGCCGGCGATGTGCCGCGCCGGGCTGAGATCGCTCGCCCAGGGATGGGCTACCTGCCGGCGGCGGCGAGGATCGCGGCGGCGTGGATCCGGGTGGTGTCGAGGGCCTGTACCGGGAGGTCGTCGCTCGAGATCACGAGCGGCAGCTCGGTGCAGCCGAGGATCACGGAGTCGATGCCGTCCTGCTCGATGTGCTTCCTGCAGATCTGATGGTAGCGCTGCCGGACCTCGGGGCTCACGCGGCCGATTGCCAGTTCGTTGTAGATCGTGTGATCGAGGAACTGGCGGTCCTCCTCGGCGGGAAGCGTGACCCGGATCCCGGCATCGGCAAACTCGCGCGGGTACATCTCCGCTTCGATGGTCGTTCTGGTTCCCAGGAGGAGAGAGTGCTCGAGCCCGAGATCGTCGGCGGCATCTCGAGTCGCAGTGACGATACTCACGAGGGGCAAGTGGGCCTTTGCCCGGATCTCGTCGAGATAGGCGTGAGGCGTGTTCGCGGTGAGGGCGCCGACCTCCGCCCCGGCTTTTCTGAGACGCTTCAGAACGTCGGTCAGGTACTCAACCACCTTCCCGCGGTCGCCGCTGCGTTGGATGTCAACGAGCTCGGCCAGGTCGAGGCTGTAGATGAGGATCTCGGGGTTACGAAGAGGGTTGGCGCCCGGCCGCCTGGCGCCCTCGATCAGCAGCTCGTAGTAGACCTTGGTCGACTCCGGCGTCATGCCGCCGATGAGACCGATCTTTTTCATGGCGATTCCCTTTCGGTGATTGCAGCTCGCAAACCCGACGTCGCCTTCCGCAACCTCCGCAGAGCCTCCAGGACTGCCGCGTCGAAGGCGACAGGCACCACCGCATCGTCGTCTCGATCATCGAGATCACCGAGCCCCGTGCCGGCGGCGTACCTTCGGAGATGGCCGCGAATCCGGTCCCGGACCTCGTGGGCGTTGTCGATACCCGCCATCTGCACCCGGTGCGCGACCCGCTCAGTGGGCTCGCCGGTCGACGAGCCGCCCCCGGCGGTGTCCACCTTGAGGTGCCATATGCCGAACAGGCGCATGATCGGGCCCTGAACGACGCGGAGGTTCTGGACGTTGGCGAAGCTGATCGTCTTCTCCTTGACGATGAAGGCGCCCTCGCGAATTCTCAGCGAGCGGACGGTGACGATGTAGTAGCGCATGTCGTAGTCGATGCGGATGGCGAAGTAGACGCAGAGCTGAATGACAAAGAGGACGCACGCGTAGACGATCGCAATGATCAGCGGTGCGACTTCGCGCTCGATGAGCGAGACCAGCAGAATGCCCCACGGAACCAGCCAGTTCAGCGAGATGATGATCCAGAACACGAGCAGTCGATAGGTCAGAAATCTCGTACTGGCGCGGTAGATCTGGACCTCGCCGTGGCTTCCCGAGGGGGGTTCCGGCGGCCTGGTGGGCGCCCTCATCACGGCGAGCGCGAGGCCCTTGGTCAGCGAGTACAGCATCAGTCGCTGGACCCATCGGCTTCGACGGCGCGACGGACGGCTTCGATGTCCTCCGTTATCGCGTGCAAGAGTGCCACCGCCTCGTCGGAGTTGCCACCGGCCTGCGCGCCCACTTCCTTTCCGGCGGGCTCACCCTCTGTGCTCGACGACCCCGTACCACGCATCCTTCGATAGAGATAGTCGCGCACCGGGTCCCAGTGCTCCATGCCCTCGAGCGCTAGCTCGGCGGACGAACTCCCGGCCGCGGTCTGGATCTCGACCTTGCCAATGCCCAGCCAACGCTCGATGATGTTGCGGCTGACATGAATATCTTGGATGCGGCGGTAGGTAAGAAAGATCTCGCGCCTGAACAGGAGTCCCCAGGCAGCGCTGATTCCCTCGTCGTCGAAGGTGTACCGCAAGGTGTGGTACTTGAAGAAGAGGGGCAGGAAGACAAAAGGAAAGGCGATCAGGGTTGCCATGGCCTGCAGGAGATAGAGCCACAACAGGTGAGGGTGTGGTCTTCGGATGGCCATGATGGTCGCATCGTCCATCGCGGGGCCATTGTGACCCATCCGGCACGTGGCCATCAAGACGAACCCGGGCGCGCGGGCGATCCTCCCGTATAATCCCTCGGGCAGGATTTGGGGCGAAGCATCAGAATCGAATGACGAGAAGGAGAAACACGATGAAAAAACGGTTGATGGGAGGCCTTCTGAGTCTCCTGCTGGTTGCCACCGGTGCATACGCTGACGAAGGGACACGGTTGTTGCGGTTCCCGGACATCCATGGCGACCAGGTGGTCTTCAGCTATGGCGGTGATCTGTGGCTGGCGTCCACCGACGGTGGGACGGCGCGCAGGCTGACAGCCCACCCGGGCCAGGAGCTGTTCGCGCGGTTCTCACCGAACGGCGAGTGGGTTGCGTTCACCGCCCAGTACGACGGCGACGAGCAGGTCTATGTCGTGCCGACTGCGGGCGGCGAGCCGACCCGGCTCACCTGGTATCCGGCGGTGGGCCCGCTGCCGCCACGCTGGGGCTATGACCACCAGGTCTACGGCTGGACCCCGGATGGCGAGGCGGTGCTCTTTCGCTCGCTCCGTGACGCCGGCGGCGGGGTGGAGACCAAGCTCTACACGGTGCCGCGGTGGGGTGGGTTGCCGAAGGCACTGCCGATGCCCAACTCCGGTGCGGGTGATTTCTCGCCCGACGGATCCAAGATGGTCTACTCGCCGCTGTTCCGCGACTTTCGCCACTGGAAGCGCTACGAGGGGGGCTGGGCCCAGGATCTTTTTGTTTTCGACCTCGCCACCTACGACGTCGAGCCCGTTTCCCACACGGTCCGCACCGAGAGAGACCCGATGTGGATCGGTGAGAAGATCTTCTTCGCCAGCGACCGTGACGATCGTCTCAACCTCTATTCGTTCGACCCGGACAGCGGTGCGGTCGACCAGATCACGAACTCCGATCTGTGGGACGTTCGCTGGCCGGCCACCGACCACGAAAGCCGGATTGTCTACGAGCTCGACGGGCAGCTCCACATTCTGAACGTCGAGACCGGCGATGATCGGGCGATCACCATTAGGGTGCCGGACGACGGTCTGTGGAAGCGTCCGCGACGCATCTCAGTGGCCGACGACATCAGCGGATTCGACGTTTCGCCGAAGGGTGAGCGCGCGGTTCTCGTCGCTCGCGGTGAGGTGTTCACCGTGCCGATCGAAAAGGGACCAACCCGCAATCTGACCCGCAGCTCGGGTTCGGATGATCGCGCCGCGACCTGGTCGCCCGACGGCAAGTCCATCGCGTACATCTCCGATGCCACTGGAGAAGACGAGATCTGGATCATCGATCAGGCGGGTAAGGGAAAGGCCAAGAAGGTCACCAGCGGCCACGAAGCACAGCTCCGCAACCCCTTGTGGTCTCCGGACAGCAAACGCATCGCCTTTGCGGACATCTACGGCAGACTCTTCGTTGTGACGGTGGCCGACGGCTCCGAGATCGAGGTTGCTGACGACATCTATGGTCAGATGTTCGGTTACGAGTGGTCGCCCGACAGCAGCCATCTCGCTTTCTTCCTCAACAACCAGACCGGAGTTTTTCGCATCTTCATCTGGAGCGCGGCGGGTGGCGAACCGCGTCAGGTGACCTCTGATCTCTTCAACTCGTATGCGCCGACCTGGGGCACCGAAGGCGACTATCTCTTCTTCATCTCCGAACGCCATTACGCACCGCAGATTTCCAACCTGGAGTGGAACTACGCCGGGAACCAGCGCGACGGCGTGTACGCTGTCGCCCTCCGCAAGGATGTGAAACCGCTTTTCCCGCCGGAAAGCGACGAGGTCGAGATCGAGGACGAGAAGACCGAAGAGTCGCCCGACGCCAAACAAAAGAAGGGTGAGAAGAAGGACAAGAAGGATGACGAGGCGGAGGGTAAGGCGGAAGAGAAGCCGGAAGAGAAGCCGGTTGTCATCGATTTCGACGGTCTCGGAGACCGCGTGATTCGGGTCCCTGTGGGTCCTGACAACATCACGGCGCTCGCGGCGATCAAAGGCCACCTGCTCTACAGCACCTCCGGGCCGAACTTCTACGGACGTTCCAACGCCAAGACCCGCAAGCTGCACATCTATTCGCTCGAGGATCGCAAGGGCTCGGAGATCGTCAAATCGGGACTCCGCGGTTGGCTGGTGACGGCTGACGGCGAGAAGGTGCTGGCCCGCACCGGCAAGGGCCTCGAGCTGATCGATGCAAAGATGAAGGGTGGAGAGTCCAAAACCGTTTCCACTCAGGATCTCGAGATGGATCTCGTGCCGACCGAGGAGTGGGAGGAGATCTTCGAGGAGGCCTGGCGTCGTTTCCGCGACTGGTTCTATGCGGAGAACATGCACGGCTACGACTGGGTAGCCATCCGGGAGCAGTACCGTCCCCAGCTCGAGCACGTTGCGCATCGCTCCGACCTCAACTACGTGCTCAGCGAGATGGTGTCCGAGCTCAACGCCGGTCACACTTACATCATGGGTGGCGAATGGGAGGTTCCCGACCGCGCTCCGGTCGGCCTGCCCGGGGCGACCTTCGAACTCGACGAGGACGCCGGTCTCTACCGGATTGCTTCGATCTATCGCGGCCACAACGAGGAGACGAAGTACCGGTCGCCGCTCACCGAGGTGGGTGTGGACGCCAAGGTCGGCGATTACGTCCTGGCGATCGACGGTATCGAGCTGAAGGGCGACGACAACCCTTACCGACTGTTGCAGCACAAGACCGACCCGGTGACCCTCACCCTCGGCAGCTCGCCCGACAGAGCGGGCGCTCGCGAGACCGCCTATGAGCCGCTGAGAAGCGAAGCGTCGTTACGTTACCTGGGATGGGTGCTCCACAACTTCGACAAGGTGACCGAAATGACCGACGGCAAGGTCGGCTACCTCCACATTCCCGATATGGGGGCCCCTGGTATCGCCGAGTGGATCAAGTGGTTCTATCCGCAGATCCGTAAGCAGGGACTGGTGGTGGACGCCCGCGGCAACGGCGGCGGCAATGTCTCGCAATGGATCATCGAACGCCTCGATTCGAAGCTTCTCGGCACCCGCTTCGGTCGGACGTACGATCCGCCGGGCACCTACCCGGGCACCGTCTTCCACGGGCACATGGCGTGTCTGCTGTCGGAGACCTCGGCTTCAGACGGCGACATCTTCCCGCACTACTTCCGCAAGGCGGGTCTCGGTCCGCTGATCGGCAAGCGGTCATGGGGAGGCGTCGTCGGTGGAAGCACCTTGCCGCTCGTCGATGGCGGGGTCTTCGTACCGCGATCCGCCACCAACGATGCTGACGGAAACTACATCATCGAGGGCGTCGGCGTCGCCCCGGACATCGAGGTCGAGAACGATCCCAAGTCTGTGATCGAA